>JALVXE010000160.1 GCA_027038385.1 Thermotogaceae bacterium | reverse complement strand
AAACTGCTGAGGGAAAGGGTGTTCAACAAGCCCAAGAAATTCCTGAGTGATTTCCCCTACCGCATCGGTTTGATAGTCTCCAAGAGATCTGCTGCTCTTTTTGACATGCTGAAGACTTTTAGAAGAAACGGGTTTTACTTCGAAATAGAGATATTCGACACATTCGTTCAGGGTGAAAGGGCTCCAGAGGAGCTCGTGAAAGCCTTTGAAGATGCTTCAAAAAGCAATCTCGACGCCGTGATAGTCGCGCGTGGTGGCGGATCGAAGGACGAGCTATGGACGTTCAACGACGAAGCGGTTGTGAGGGCGGCGATCGATGTGCCACACTTCTTGATAACGGGAATAGGACACGAGATAGACAGTGTAATACTCGACATGATAGCAGATGAGAGTGCACACACACCAACTGCAGCAGCTGAGGTGATAACTTCAAAACAGAGGGAGTACGTGGATAAGATGAGAAGCTCCATGGAGAAGATGTACGAGAGTGTCTTGGAAATATTCGAAAAGTCCAAAAAAGAGATCACCGCAAGAGTTGAGGATATCGAAAGACAAACTGAAGACATTTTAAAGGATCACGGAAACCGGCTTAAATCCCTTGGAAAAGAGATCAGAGCCAAAGCCGATTTGATGATGGAGAAAATTAACGGCATTTTCAAATCCATTGAGGGAAATTCACCAATGAAGATTCTCGATAAGGGGTATTCAATCGTGCTCAAGGGGAGAGATGTTGTAAGGAGCACCTCAAAGCTGAAGGCGGGAGATAAACTCACGGTGGTTTTCAAGGATGGAAAGGTGGAGGTGACCGTGGATGAGGTTATCGGAGATAATGAAAAGGCTTGAGGACATTGAACTCGAATTTGAGAACGGAGGTGTGGATTTGGAAAGAGCCATAGAGCTCTTCGAAGAGGCCGTTAAGCTTTATGAAGAGAGCAGAAAGAAGTTCGAAGAATCGAAGAAAAGGCTCGATGAGATGATAGAAAAGCTTGACATTTAGGACACGCGTTTTAAGACTTTTCTAACAGCTTCGCATTCTTCCATATCTCCGAAGAACTCCGCGAACACCACCTCATCTTTGGAGATCCTGTATCCGTTCTTCACCATCTCTTTCAAAACTCTGTAGACATCCCCATCTAATCTTCCCTTGTCAACCTCGCCCTCGATTATCCTCAAAACGTCTTCGTTTGACATTCCCTTTCTGTACGGCCTGTTCTCTGTCAACGCCGTGAAGACATCCGCAACTTGGAGAATTCTCGCCCTCATTCCAAGTTCGTTTCCCTTGAGTCCCCAAGGGTATCCCGATCCGTCGAGTCTCTCGTGATGGAGCGATGCTATAGCGGCGAATTCGTCCAAGTTCGAGTACTTGGAAAGGAATTTGAACGTGTTGGAAGCGTGCAAGTTCATGACGTACCTCTCTGACCTGGTCAGCTTTCCGGGTTTGTGGAGGATCTCAACTGGCGTTTTCAACTTTCCGAGATCGTGTATGAAACCCGCTATGTACATGACGAAGAAATCAAATCTGCTTTCGAACATCTCCGCCGCTATGTCCCTCGCGAGGGCGGCTATGGATGAGGAATACCTTACGGTGAAGGAAGATTGAAGATCGACCAGCAAAACCAGAGTTTTCAACGCCTCTATAAACTGCTCCACATCTACGTGTATCGGGGTTCCAACTCATCTAGCATCGAGTCGTAGTCAAAGACGTAAGACATCTCAACGTACGATCTGAAAAGATCCTTCGCGGCTGCTCTGACCTCATCGACCATTTGATGATTTGCCAAAAGCCTGTCTATCCTGTCGACTACC
>JALVXE010000159.1:974-1808 GCA_027038385.1 Thermotogaceae bacterium | reverse complement strand
GTATTGACCTCGGGACTGCGAGCTTCGTGGTTTATCAAAAAGGGAAAGGAATAGTGGTTTACGAGCCCTCAGTCGTGACAATATCGAGAAAGACCAAGTCGATCGTCGCGGTTGGAGAAGAAGCGAAGAAGATGCTTGGTAAGACACATGAAGATCTCGAAACAATCAAACCGATGAAGGATGGTGTAATAGCCGATTACAGGATAATAGAAGCTATACTGAGAGAGTTCTTCAAGAGGGCTAAGAAGAACAGGTTTTTCAAACCGGAAGTCGTCATAGGAGTTCCAACAAAGATAACGAGTGTTGAAAAGAGGGCGGTCTTTGAAGCTGCACTCAACGCTGGGGCCAGGAAGGTTTACATAGTCTCAGAGCCTATAGCCGCAGCGATAGGTGCCGGAATAGCCGTGACGAGGTCGGAAGGGAGCATGATAGTCGATATAGGTGGCGGCACAACCGACATAGCCGTTATAAGTCTCGGCGGTATAGTCGTTGGAGATTCGATAAAGGTGGCCGGTATGGCGATGGATGAAGCCATAGTGAAGTACGTCAAGAAAAAATACGGGTTGATAATAGGTGAGGCAACTGCAGAAGAGGTGAAAAAGAGCATAGGAAAGGTCCATCCTGACTATGACGATTACGAAATGGAGATAAGGGGTAGGGATGCCGTTTCGGGGCTTCCGAGAACGGATAAGATAACTTCGAACGATGTCATGGAAGCGATCAAACCGATGGTGAACAACATCGTTAGCAAGATAAAATCCATACTCGAAAAAACCCCACCCGAACTAGCGTCAGACATAATAGGAAATGGAATAGTCCTCACCGGTGGTGGAG
>JALVXE010000159.1:0-964 GCA_027038385.1 Thermotogaceae bacterium | reverse complement strand
AAATAGGAGTGAGGGCAACCGTGGCAGAGGATCCGATAATGTGTGTTGCGAATGGAACCGGTGTCCTCCTCAACGATTCAAATCTTTTGATAACGGTGGCAGAGACTTACGAGAGGTGATGAGCGGTGATCAGGGGAATGTACATGGCGGCTATGGGGATGCTCAACGATATGTACAGCCTGAACAGGATATCCAACGATCTAGCCAACGTCGACACAGTCGGGTACAAAAAGGATAGAGCGGCTTTCAAAACGTACATGGAAGGGTTGATGGCCGCCGATATATCCGATCCGGTTATGGGGAGAAAGCTCATTCCGATAGGAAAGCTGGAAGGTGCTGTGGTCTTAGACGAGGTTCATCCCGTGATGACAGAAGGTGCGCTCGAAAGGACTGGAAATCCTCTAGACCTTGCGATAGTTGGAAAAGGCTTTTTCAAAGTCGAGAAAAACGGGGAAACTCTGTACACGAGGGCGGGAAACTTCAAATTGAACAGCAACGGTTACATGATCACATCAGATGGTGGATATCTTCTAGATGAAAACGGCAACAGGATAAAGATAGATGGAAATGTTGAAATTCAGGAAGATGGGACGATATATGTTAATGGAAAGAGGCTTACGAAGATCGCGCTCTACGGATTCGATCATCCAGAGAAGCTGGAGAAGTTCGGATACACGTATTTCAAGGAGACGAAAGAATCGGGAAAGCCGAAAAAGGTTCACGTAGGATTGAAAGAGGGATACGTCGAAAGATCAAATGTGAACGCTTTGAGAGAGATGGTCGGAATGATAAAAGCGCTTAGGCACTTTGAGATCTCGCAGAGGGTTATCACGAGCAGTGACGAGCTTTTAGGAAGACTCATAAACAGCGTCGGAAGCCTTAGGTGAGGGAGGATGATAAGATGTTGATGTCCTTATATTCTGCGGCAACCGGGATGTGGGCACAGCAGTTCAAACTGGACACG
>JALVXE010000158.1 GCA_027038385.1 Thermotogaceae bacterium | reverse complement strand
GAGTAAGGATCAGGTGTACCACAAAGTCGTCGCGGAAGCTCTCTATCCACTCAGGGATTTTCCAATACTGGAGGATTTCGTAGATGTTGGAACAGGCGGTGGTGTTCCAGGAGTCGTCATAGGAGTGACTTTCGATGTCAAAGGAATCCTGGTGGATTCAAGGAGAAAGAAGATATCCATGCTAAAGAGTTTCATAGAGAGGGAGAATCTGAATTTAGAGGCGGTATGGTCAAGGGCAGAGGATTTAGCTGAGAACAGAGATCACAGGGAGAGTTACATGTACTCTTTTGCGAAAGCCGTGTCCAGGATAAAGAAGGATTTGGAGCTTCTATCACCTCTGACCATGGTGGGAGGATACGTTCTCCTTTACAAGGGGCCCTCTTGGAAAGACGAGATGGAAGAGGTTTGGGATTCCATGGAAGACATGGGTCTGGATCTTGGAGACGTGATAGAGTACAAACTTTTAAATGGCGAGAAAAGGGCCTTTCTGATATTTGAGAAGTTCAAATCCACTCCGAAGAAGCGCAAGAAGTACAAGAGGTGAACGATGTGATTCTCCTTGAGACTTTCTTCGTTCCCGGAGATGTGAACATGGCTTTGGATGTTGAGATGGGTAAGATCTCTTTCAAAATGAAGGAGCCTATCTTGAGAATATACAGCTGGGAGAAGATGACGCTCTCTTTGGGAAGACTTCAGAAAATTTCAGATGTGGATTTTGAAAACCTGGAAAGATTCGACGTTGACTGCGTCAGGAGACCAACGGGTGGAAGGGCGGTACTTCACTGGAACGAGATAACTTATTCAGTCGTTTTCCCAAAGGGATCCGATGAGTACTCGATGAAGGTCATGGAACTTTACGGAAGGGTCTCCGAAATTCTGGCAAGGGCGTTCAAAAGACTGGAAATAGATGTTGAATTCAGTGGAGGAAAGGGATGGGATCCGAAGAATCCTTCGTGTTTTTCAAGTGGTGCGAGATACGAACTCAAGATAAACGGGAAGAAATTCGTCGGTAGCGCCCAAGTGAGGATGAGAGATTTCGTTCTTCAGCACGGCTCGATAATGCTAAAACCGAATTGGGAGATTCTATCCCGAGTTCTTTCCGATCATCCGAGTGTTGAATTTTTATCGAGAAAAGCGATGGGACTTTTGGAAGTGAAAGACGTCAAGTTTCGAGATGCCGTGGATTCTCTGGAGGAGTCTTTTGATGAATCCTACGGCTTGAGGTGGATGAAGTACGATGACGTCTTGAACCTTTTTAAAGTCTCGAAGAGTCTGCGAGGTGATTACTCTTGCCGAAGCTCTACGTAGTCGCCACACCGATAGGAAACCTCTCCGATATGACTTTCAGAGCGGTTGAGGTGCTCAAGAAAGTGGATTTTCTAATCGTTGAAGACAAGAGGAGGACTTCGATCCTTCTGAACCACTACGGGATAGGAAAGAAAGAGATGATCGCGATAGCCGAAAGGAGCCCCTCTTCCAAGATAGATAAGATAATCGAGAGGGTGAAAAAATCCAATACAGCGGCTCTTCTGAGCGATGCTGGAACGCCGGTGGTATCGGATCCTGGAAGAGCGGTCGTTCAAAAGTGCTGGGAAGAGGGAATAGAGGTAGACGTGATTCCGGGACCGAGCGCCGTTATATCCGCGCTGTCTGCGAGCGGATTTCCGGCGAGTAAGTTCATCTTCCTGGGGTTTTTACCAAAGGGAAGGAGAAGAAGAAGGATTTTGAAAGACGTTAGGGGAAACTTCACTGTAGTTTTCTTCGAATCCCCACACAGGTTTCCCGATACTCTCAGAGAGATCCTGGATATATAGGG
>JALVXE010000157.1 GCA_027038385.1 Thermotogaceae bacterium | reverse complement strand
CAGACAGATTCATGATGCAACTCGCCTATGCAATAGGAGTTGCTCATCCCGTATCTATAATGATAGACACGTTTGGTACAGCGAAAGTCGATGAAGAAAGGATATTGAAAGCCATTAGGGAGTTGTTCGACTTCAGGCCCGGTGCTATAATCAAAAAGCTTGATCTTTTAAGACCTATATACAAGAAGACAGCAGCTTATGGACACTTTGGAAGAAACGAAAGGGAATTCACATGGGAGAAACTGGACATGGTTGACGAGCTGAAAAGGTACTTCAACATTTGAAGGAGGGATAGGTAGTGCCGAATAAGAAATCTGCGGCTAAGAGAGTCAGGCAATCCGAAAAAAGGAGACTGAGAAACAAAGCTAGAAAGACCATGTTCAAAAACGCCGTGAAGAAGGTTATGAAAGCCATAGAAGAAAACAAGAGCAAAGAGGAAGTTTTAGAGCTCTACAGAAAAGCACAGGTTCTAATAGACAAGGCGGAGCAAAAAGGAGTTCTTCACAGAAATACAGCGGCGAGGAAAAAATCAAGGTTGGCCTTGAAGGTTAACAGTTATATTAAGAGTATGTAGCATCCATGCTGAGCGTAATTTATCTTCCAAATGGAGTTTTTTTAAAACCGAGAGAAATGTTCTTTGACCCACACATGCGTGTGGGTCATCTTTTATTGGACTACGGTATGGAAGATCTGATGAGATATCGAAAATTCCTGTGCAAGTGTTACAGAAGTGACGACATATACATGGAACGGGAAATAAGGATTACTTCTGTAGATCCGAAAAGGGGTCTGGCACTCTTTTCTTACGAGGATTTCCTTCCAGATATCAGAAGATATTTCAAGCCGGAAGATGTCTATAGGGTATCCAAGATTCTCGATATAAAGTCTGTTATAGTCCAGATAAACGATATGATAGATAGATCCGAAATGGGGATAGAAGTAGGATTTTCGAGGTGGATAGAGAATACCGCCCCTCCGACGTACAGGAAATCCCTTTCTAGATTTGCGTTCTCCTACCACAAATTCTACAGGGATAACTTCTCAAATCTTGAAGAGATCAAAAGGAAGGTACCGCTCATAGTCTACAAACTCTACGAGATTGTGGAAGCGTATATATAATTTTCAGACTTCTGCAGAAAATGTTAAAATGCTTATCGAGGGAGGAGACTAGTTTTGGGGTTGATATTCGCCCTTGTTATCTCCATCCTTGTGATTGTTGCACTTTTGAAGCCCTACATACATTGGAAAAGGTCGAGATCTTTACTTTTGAAGGTATCTGGCGATCTCGACCCATCTGAAGCAACTATAACGCTCATGTTTCTTAGGATGAAGGTTTATGAATCCTTCTATAAAACTGTTGTGAATCGCGAAGGAGTGGAGGAATTTCTAAGGGGAGTTGTAGAAGGGATAAAGGAGGTTCTCAAAGCGGATGCGTGGAGTGTGATATTGACTCACGAGGATGGGAAATGGTATTTCGCAGCTTGGGATGACTTCTACGATAAGAAGGATCTGGATAGAATAATACCCCATATACAGGAATCTGGAGGAGCAAGGCAGGTTTTCGAGAGAAAAGCGGTTCTTGATATACCGAATACGCTCAAGAGGAAGTTTTGGAGGGATATCATAGAACTTGTCGAGAGAAGAGGAGGCAGGATCTTTGAAACCAGATCCTGGATAGGAATTCCCGTTATATCAGAAGATAGGGTGGTTTCTGTTATTTCCATAGATTGGTTTAAGCCAAGGGCCTATAGAAAATGGATGGTCGACGTTTTGAAAATCCTCTCATCTGATATATCGAAAGCCTTTCAGGCTATAAGAG
>JALVXE010000156.1 GCA_027038385.1 Thermotogaceae bacterium | reverse complement strand
CAACTGCTCCTCATAAGATTTAGCCAGGTCTGGGAGGCCCGCCTCTTTAGCCGCCTCTATCGTTGTCTAGAGGAAGCCGTCCAGATACGCTAGCGCAAGGCTTACAGCGTCTTCCAACTCGACCCTAGGCTCCAGGCTCCTCCTGTAGTAGTCTCCAGCCACTTTCAAGTAGTAGGCTGATGGAGCGGTCCACAGGACAACACTGGCGATCACGTTTGAACATATCAAAAACTTTCCAAATTTATCGTAGCCAAGGATCTGAGATATCCCCGTGATCAGAAGTGCTGCGGAAATGTAAAGCATGGATACCAATACCTTCCTCGTGGCGAGCATCTGCGAATAGCTCCCCATGCTCCAAAAAGGCGTCTGGACTAGTAGCCACGTTGATGCAGCTAACGAGGCCAATCCGATCAATATGTAGATCTTCCTCTGAATTCCTCCCACCTTTGTTGATATCATCAACATGATCAATCCCAAGGATGCGATCATACCTATCCCTATCAGGTGAAGTTTCAAGGTGAGAAAGGATAAAAGTTCGTACCTCCAAAGATTTTTCTCTCCAAGAATCACAGCGTGTGTTCCCAAGGAGATCGTGAAGACCCCATACATCTTCAGAGAAATCTTATCCGTGCCAGCAGGAAGCTCGTACACGAGTGGTTGATACCATATTCTCCCCGTTTTCGTGTACTTGGATCCGAAGGAGCCTATCAGGTTTCCGTTCGCATATACCTCTAGGTACGATACATCTATCTGTGGAAAGTAAAGATAGCGTACACCTTCTGTTTTTGGTATGTCAGTCGTTATGAACAAGTAAGATGGCGACTTCAATTTGAAAGAGAAGAAGCACGGCAAATCTTTTTTCAACTTCTTATCGAATCCACAGTCCAAAACTCTCCATTTTTCGACGACTATCCCAGAAGGTCTCGTGATAACTTTCATAGTGATGTATGCGGATATGAACATCAAAAGCGAGATGAAGACGGCTAAAAGAAATCTCTTCACGCTATCTACTCCTCGCGTTTTTAATTATTATATTGCAACCCCTGTGTATTTTCTATTCGTCCATATGAAAATTCGATGTGGTACACTTATCTCTCCGGGAGGGGAAAGGATGCCGAGGAAGAAGTACGATGTGAACATAAACTTCTCTTGGTGCAAAAGGTGTGGGCTGTGCTACTGGGTGTGTCCGACTAAAACACTCGTGGAAGGAGAACTGATGTATCCAAGGATCGTCGATATAGATAAGTGTATAGGATGCCTTCTGTGTGAAAACATATGTCCTGAAATGGCCATAGACATTGAGGAGAGGGAAGAAGCTGAGGTGAAAAGTTGAAGATAGGAGTAGTTGGAAGTATCAACGTGGACTACGTTCTCTCGGTGGAGAGCTTCGTAAAGCCTGGTGAAACCATAAGGGCAAGGAGTTTTGAGAAATTCCCTGGAGGGAAGGGAGAGAATCAAGCTGTCGCAGCTGCGAAGCTCTCCAAAGAAAAGGTTGCGATGATCGGATTTGTCGGAACCGATGACGATGGTCTCTGGATGATCCGAGAGCTTGAAAGGGCTGGGGTTTTCGGGATCAGAAGTGTAGATGGCTACACTGGAAAGGCTTTCATAGAGGTCGATTCGAGTGGTGAGAACAGGATAATAATATATGCAGGCGCCAACTCAAAGCTTACGCCAGATGCTTTGGATCTCAGTATCCTTGAAGAGGCGGAGATAATCCTTCTTCAAAACGAGGTACCATTTGAAACGACGCTGACCGTGGCAAAATGGGCAAAGAATAGAGGAAAAATCGTGATCTTTGATCCCGCTCCTGCACACTGTATAGATA
>JALVXE010000155.1:489-8351 GCA_027038385.1 Thermotogaceae bacterium | reverse complement strand
CTTGGAATATGTCTTGGAATGCAGATGATGGTGATCGAGTTTGCTAGGAACGTCATAGGATACGCCAGGGCAAATTCCACAGAGTTTGATCCAAATACGGATTATCCTGTAATAGACATGATGGAAGAGCAGAAAAGAATCTTGAGACTTGGTGGGACCATGAGGCTGGGAAGCCAAGATATGGAGATATTGGAGGGTACGAGGCTTTTTGAGATATACGGGAAGGATCACGCGAGCGAGAGACATCGTCACAGGTACGAGGTGAATCTGCAGAGGTTTCCCGAGATGTTCAAAAGTCCGGGCGAACCTGGATACAAACTCGTCATTTCGGCCAGATCAAAGTTCGTTGAGGCGATAGAGATAGACTCACATCCGTTCTTCGTTGGTGTTCAGTTCCATCCGGAATACAAGAGCAAAGTGGGAAAAGTTCATCCTATATTCAGGGCGTTCATAGAGGTGATATAGGAATGATAGATCTTCACGTGCATTCGGAATTTTCTGTGGATTCCGAATCCAGATTAGAAGACATAGCGAGGGTTGCAAAATCAAGGGGGCTGGAGTTCGTGGGGGTGAGCGATCATTACGAGATGAGGTTTGAAAAGCTGAAATACAGCTTCGATTTGGAGGAATTTTTAAGGGCCGTCGATTCCGTAAAATCCGATGTCACGATCCTCAAAGGTGTGGAGTGGGGATGGGACTGCGAGGGAAGTGTTCCAATTTTTGATGGTTTCGATTACGTGAGCCTCTCGATACATAGATGCGATGAGCAGATCGAGAATATCGACGATTGCTATGAGGACTTTCTGAACAGAATGTTGAAGTGTGTTGAAAGGGCAGAATTCGACGTTTTGGATCACTTCGATTTCATAAGGAGGTACATGCCATCTAATCCTCCGATACCAGACCGTTTAAGGCCGTTGGTGATGGATATACTCAGGATCATATCGGATAAAGGTAGTGCGATAGAGCTGAATACCGAAGGATTCTCAATTTTCGGTGAACCTCATCCTCCAATCTGGGTTCTAAAAGAGATGAGAAGGATGGAAATACCCGTTACAATAGGTTCAGACGCTCACAAACTGGAGAATATAGGAAGAGACGTGGAAAAAGCTTTGGAACTGATCAGGGATCTGGGATTTGAAGAAGTCGTGATCTTCAAAGAAAGGAGTATGGAGGCGCTAAGAATTTGATATATATTGGAACGAGCGGGTACTCGTTTAACGACTGGGTGGGAACAGCGTATCCTGAAGGTATCAAAAAATCTCAGATGCTCACCTATTATTGGTCTCGTCTTGGGTTTAACACGGTGGAGTTGAACTTCACTTACTACACCATTCCATCTTATAGAACCATCGTGTCCATACTCAGAAAAACTCCGGGAGATTTCAAATTTTCTGTAAAACTTCCGAGTCAAGTGACCCATCAGTCGTGGAGAGATGGAAATGTCGATCAGAGTGCCGTGAAGTCATACTTAGGTGCGCTAAAACCTATGGAAGATGAGAAAAGACTTCTAACACACCTCGCACAGTTTCCGTATTCTTTTAAATTTTCAAAAAAAGGTTTAAAATACATTAAACAAATTTCGAATACATTCAGGCCTCTATCCATAGAGTTCAGGCACAATAGCTGGGATAGAAATGAGGTATACGAGTTTTTGAGAGACAACGAGATAACGTTCGTGGTGGTTGATGAACCAAAGCTTAAAGGGCTTTTCCCTTACAAGGTTCTGGCTACAGCAGACATGGCATACTTCAGATTTCACGGTAGAAACAGGCGATGGTTCGACTCGAGTCACGATAGATACGATTACATGTACTCGGAAGAGGATCTGAAAATGTTTTCAAGCGATATAAAGAGGATCTATGGGGATGTGAAAGACGTTCTTGTGTACTTCAATAACTGCCACAGGGGCCAAGCTGTTAAAAACGCGCTGAAGCTGAAAGAGCTTCTTGAAATTTGAGGAGGGAAACTATGTGGAATGCCGGTCACATACAAAGGGCTAAGAAAAAGATCGCCGAGCTCGTCAAAGCTGTGAATTACGTCCTGGAGGTAAGAGACGCCAGGGCACCTTTTGCCACGGGAGCTTACGAGAGAGAAAAACTTTTCAGGGGAAAGAAGTCCGTGATAATTTTCAACAAATCCGATATAGCCGATGAGTCTGTTACAGAGAAGTGGGAATATTTCTACAGAAGCCGTGGAGAGAGAATCATAATCACGAAAAAGGGTGATAGGTCAAGAAAACTTCTGAAGATGATATTCGGGGAGGCTTCGAACGTTCGAGCACTAATAGTCGGTCTTCCAAACGTTGGGAAATCTTCTTTTACGAACAGGTTGAAAGGTAGGAGATCGACGAAGGTTGGAGCGGTTCCGGGTGTGACCAGAGGTGTTCAATGGATACAGATAAACGACAGTGTTAGAATAATCGACACTCCTGGAATACTTTACAGTGAACTATTCAGCAAGGAACTAGCCGCGAAATTGCTTCTGGTCGGATCTATAGTCGTTGAAAAGCTGAACGATTGGGAGATCCAAGAGCTCGCCTTTGATATCCTCAGAAGGAGATATCCAGGCGTTGTTAAAGACATGGTGGGGGAAGTCAGCAACTTTGATGAGTTTTTAGAATTCTTCGGGAGAAAGCATGGTATGATTCTGAAAGGTGGACTGGTTGATAAGGAAAGGGCTTCGCACAAGTTCTTCCATGATGTGTACAATGGGAAGTTAGGGAGGATGAGCTTCGAAGAACCGGAGGAGATATTCGAGATTTAACAGAATGTCCTGTTGGAGAGTCGCCGGGTTTAGGAATTCACCCGGCTTTTTTCTATAATTAGATCTGCCGTACAGATGCGATCAGGGAGGAATCAGAGGTGAAGAACTTAGTTTGGGCAAAGATACCCGCGTTCAACACGATAGATCTCTATTTCGATCAAGAAGTTCATCTAGGGGAGGATCTTTCGCTCAATCTCTCGATCTCCGGAAAGCCGGTGGATTTCATCCTTGCCATGGATTCACCCTCTTCGAATCACGTGAAGATGATACCTGAGACAAAGCTTTCCCCGTTCGATTTGAAAGAAGTTGTGATCGAACAGGATGGAAAGACATTTTGGGTATGTCCAGTCGATGTTCTCGAAGAGATCACGCCAGAGGAGGATGAAGATCTCGGGTATCTATACACCGAGGACAAAACCACTTTTAGAATATGGAGTCCGGTGGCCAAAAGTGTAAGGCTTCTTCTGTACGAGGACTATGATTCGGACGATCCAGACGTGGTGGTGGACATGGAGGAAAGAGAAGACGGTGTTTGGGAAACCAACGTCGATGGGAATCTGGACGGATGGTTTTACCTATACGAGATAGATAGGTGTGGAAAGACCGTCAGAACGGTGGATATATACTCAAAATCCGTATCCGTGAATGGAGGTAAAAGCGCCGTTGTAGACCTTGAGAAATCCAATCCCGAGGGTTGGGAAAGGGATATAATTCCCGCTCTTGACAACCCCACGGATTCCATCGTGTATGAGATACACATAGCGGATATAACCGCTTTCGATGATGAGATAACGGACGAAGTTAAGGGAGGATATCTGGGTGTAGTTGCTGGGGGAAAAGCCACAAAGCACCTAGTTGAACTCGGTATAACTCACGTTCAGATAATGCCTTCCATGATATTCAGAAGTTGCATGGAAGACGATGAAAGCTGTTACAACTGGGGGTACGATCCATATCTTTACATGGTTCCGTCTGGAAAATATTCCACCGATCCTTACAATCCATACGTGAGGATAAGAGATTTCAAGGAGATGGTGATGAAGCTTCACAGACTTGGCTTGAGGGTGGTAATGGATGTTGTGTTTCCCCACACGTTTGATATAGGTGAGAAATCTCCGTTTGATGCGAGTGTTCCGTTCTACTACTACAGGATCTCCAAGGAGGGAAAATACGTCGATGAAACGGGGTGTGGAAACACCACCGCCACTGAGAGGAAGATGATGAAAAAGCTCGTTCTGGATTCTCTGAAGTACTGGATACAAGAGTACCACATAGACGGATTCAGGTTCGATCAGATGGGGGTTATGGATAAGTCCTTGGTTGAGGACCTCGCAAAACGTCTGAGAAAGATTAAGCCGTCAGTTCTCATCTACGGTGAGCCGTGGGGAGCTGGAACCACTCGGATATTCAAAGGAGACCAGAAAGGGAAAGGATACGGGGTGTTCAACGACGAGATAAGGGATACGATAAGAGGAAGTGTTTTCGAAGTTGAAAAGAAAGGTTTCGTCATGGCTCAACCTGGAACTGAAAGAAGGTTGTCAGTTGCTCTCCTTGGAAGTCCATCGTACCTTGGGGGTTTCACTTCGAAGCCAGAAGAGACAGTGAACTATTCTGAATGTCATGATAACCACACCTTGTGGGATAAAAATGTCCTGGCTTCAAGAAGAGATTCGAAAAAATGGACTGAGGAAGAGCTGAAAAGGGCACAGAAGCTAGCCGGTGGTGCGAGCATCCTGGCGCTTGGCATTCCATTTCTTCACCTGGGCCAGGACTTCTGCAGGACGAAGAACTTCAATCCCAATTCTTATAACGCTCCAATAGAAATAAACGGCGTCGATTGGAAGAGAAAAGAAATGTTCAAGGATGTCTTTGAATACTACAAGGGCTTGATGGAGCTGAGGAGAAATCACAGAGCTTTCCGAACGAATGACCCAGATGAGATAAGAGAAAAGGTCAAGCTTCTCAGAGTTGAAAACTTGTTCATAGTGCTGTACTTCGGTTATCATATGAACGAGGATCCTTGGAAGGAAATATTCGTGATTTTGAATGGATGTCTCAACGCGAGGAAGTATCACCTGCCGGAAGGAGTTTGGAACCTTGTTGTAGATGAAAATTCAGCAGGGGTTGAAACGATAAGGAGGGTAGAGGGCGTTCTGAAAATAGAACCTATCTCCATGAACGTCCTTTGGAGGTGATACAGTGGCTCTAAAGATCGTGCTGAGCATTGCTGTAGTGGTTGTAGCATACTTCCTGTATAAAGTGATTTTAGCAACTTTGGAGAAAACCCTGAGTAAGCTAAAGCAACCTAAAAAAATGTCAGGTACTCTGAAAACGATCATTGGATCCGTTATAGCATTGATAGCCCTCATGATAGTACTCGGGTTCTGGAACGTTAGCATAACGGGTCTAGTGGCTTCGTTGGGAATAGGTAGTATCGTCGTAGGTCTCGCACTCCAAGAGCCTCTGTCGAATTTCGTATCGGGGATATTCCTACTCCTGAGCGGAGCCGTGAAGGATGGGGAAACGGTGGACATCTCCGGAACAGTCGGGACCGTTGAATCCATAACCGTGAACCACACTGTGGTGAGAACATTCGATGGAAAGAGAGTGATGATCCCGAACAAATCCGTTTGGAGCGAGGTGATAACCAACCTCTGGCCGTCGAGCGTTAGAAGGATCGAGATGTCAATAGGAGTGGCTTACGATTCGGATCTGGAAAAAGTTGTTAGGGTTTTGAAGGAATGCCTCGAGAAGGAGGAAACGGTAGAGAAAGATCCAACCCCATTTGTGACTTTTGAAGGTTTTGGTGCCTCGTCTATAGATTTCAAACTGAGGTTCTGGGTCAGAAGGGAAAACTACTTCGATTCACAGATGAATCTCGCGCTGAGGATAAAGAGGAGATTCGATGAGGAGGGAATAGAGATACCGTTCAACCAGCTGGACGTTCATATGAAAGACAAGTCATGAATTACTTCGAGAAACTCAAGTGGGCTGTGAATCTTGAAAGAGAGGAAGAGAAGAAGGCAGCGATAGACGAGATAAGGAGACTAAGCGGTGAGAAGAGGGAAAAGCTCGGAAGAGCTGTTCTCAACATGAGGGGAAGCTACCAGGGAAGAGACCTTGGTGGTTTTTATGTTGTCAAATTTGGAAGATCTAAACCCATAGATACGGAGATAGACGTTGGGGACGTAGTTCTTATAAGTAAGGGAAATCCTTTAAGGAGCGATCTCACAGGAACCGTTGTCTCAAAGACCTCAAGGTCTATATCGGTAGCTCTGAACGATCCACCACCGAAGTGGGTTCTATCAAGATGGGTGAGGATAGACCTATTTTTTAACGACATCACCTTCAAGCGGATGGAAAGAGCTATAGAGATCGTGGAAAGTTCTGAAAACGCCAGTTGGATAAGGGACGCTGTTTTGGGAAAGTTCGAGGCGAGGATTGAGAAAACCGAAATCGATTTTTCAGATACCGAATTGAACGAGTTTCAAAGGGACGCCGTTTTGAAAGCTCTCGGTTCGAGAATTTTTCTAGTCCACGGACCTCCGGGAACTGGAAAGACAAGAACGCTCACTGAGACGATCGTTCAGCTGGTTAGGTTGGGAAAGAGAGTAGCTGTATCGGCGGATTCCAACTCGGCGGTTGACAACCTGCTCGAGATGTTGATAAACAAAGGTGTAAAGGCTTTGAGAATAGGCCATCCTGCTAGGGTGGAAAAGAAACTTCTGGAGCACATACTCTCCTATGTCGTTCAGTCGACGAAGGACTACAAGAAAGTAGAGAAGCTTCGAAGAGAAGCACAGAAATCGATGGAAGAGCGTGACAGATTCATAAAGCCTTCTCCAAGGTATAGAAGGGGAATGAGCGACGAAGAGATACTGAACATTGCCAAAACGGGCAGAAGTTTCAGAGGCGTTCCATCTAGAGTGGTATCTTCCATGGCCAGGTGGATAGAGGTTAACAGAAAGGTTTCCCGTCTTCTCGATAGTGCAAGAGAACTCGAGAAAGTCATCGTGAAGAGTGTTCTATCAAAATCTAGAGTGGTTGTAGGGACGAACTCGTCTTTCGGGATGGATTACATGGAAGGTGAAAAGTTCGATGTTTTGGTTCACGATGAAGCCACTCAATCCACAGAACCTTCGAGCTACATCCCCCTCGTTCTGTCAAAGAGCCTAATCATGGCGGGAGATCACAAACAACTTCCACCAACTGTTTTGAGTTTGAAAGCGGAGAGTATCCTGTCAAAAACCCTCTTCGAAAGACTCATCGATAGATACCCAGATTTATCTGAGATTCTCAGGATGCAGTACAGGATGAACGAGAAGATAATGAAATTTTCATCCGAGAAGTTTTACAGTGGAAAGCTCATAGCCCATGAGAGCGTGAGAAACAGAACACTCAGCATGCTCGGGATAAGGTGTCCTTTGACGACTGCGTTATCCAAAGCTCTAGATCCTTCATCGCCCTTGGCACTCATAGACACGTCGAATAATCCAAGAAAATGGGAGAGAAAAAGAAAAGGATCCACCTCAAGAGAGAACATACTTGAAGCGGAGATAGTGAAAGAGTTGGTTGAGAGTTTAATACTTATGGGAGTTGAGAAAAACGATATAGGAGTGATAACCCCATACGATGATCAAGTCGACGTTTTGAAAGGGTTACTTCCCGAAGATATAAAGACGAGTACGGTAGATGCGTTTCAGGGTAGAGAAAAGGAAGTCATAGTAATCTCTTTCGTTAGGAGCAACACAGAAGGGGATCTCGGGTTTTTGGAAGATCTCAGAAGACTCAACGTTTCAATAACGAGGGCTAAGAGCAAACTCATAGTCGTCGGCGATTTCGAGACGCTATCAAAGAATCCAGTCTACAGAGATTTGAAATCCTACATTGAGAAAAATGGGAAGGTGCTATATGTTTGATTTTGAATTCCTCTTCATCTTGTACATCCTCTCGTCAGCCAG
Source organism: Thermotogaceae bacterium (assembly GCA_027038385.1). Taxonomy (GTDB): domain Bacteria; phylum Thermotogota; class Thermotogae; order Thermotogales; family Thermotogaceae; genus WGAO01. The sequence goes on along the minus strand of JALVXE010000155.1, from coordinate 624 downwards.
TTTTACGGATTCGTTCAAGTCGCCCGAGAATCTCGTTATCCCATACGAAAAAGTTGGCTTGACTTTGTGAGAATCCTTGAAGATCTCTCCGATCTTCTCTATCCTGTCTTTAGCCTCGTTTTTCGGGCACCTTCT
>JALVXE010000155.1:0-479 GCA_027038385.1 Thermotogaceae bacterium | reverse complement strand
GAATTCGTCTCCGCCGAGTCGAATGATCACGTCTTCAGATCTCAGATTCTCCTTGGCGACTTCAACGAACTTTTTCAAGACTTCATCTCCTACGTCGTGTCCGAGTTCATCGTTTATCTTCTTGAAGTCGTTCAAATCAACGAATACGAGTGTATCGAAAACCCCGACATCGAGTTCTTTCAGAACTTTTCTGTTGAATGCTCCCGTGAGGTGATCCGTTATCTTCTCGATTTCACTCTTTCTGTACCTTAAGACGAGTTCTTCGTATTCCATAACGATGAGGTAGGCAAAACCCAGAAGCGCGGAAATTACACCGTATATGGACAAAGGCTTTACTTGATGTCGAGATGTCATTATGAAGACCGTATCATGGATTGACACAATCAATGAAAATCCAAGGAGCGATGTCACGGTAATGCTTCCGAGTTTCGCGGATTTCAGGACAAGGTAGAAGGTTGACACTATAGCCGAGAACGCGG
>JALVXE010000154.1 GCA_027038385.1 Thermotogaceae bacterium | reverse complement strand
TTTTGATATAGTTTTGCAAATTCAAGGGATTTCATCCCGTAGGTTCCTGTCCTTTCGACTCTTTCAACGTACAAGTTGTACCTTCCACCTCTTCTGTAAACCCTCACACTCCCGTAGACCATCACCATTTCTCCATCAACCAACTTGAAGTTTCCAGCCCCGAACAAAACACAGGGGAGCCTTGAAGACTCCCCAAGAAGGTTGAAGTACAGGTTGTTTTTGCTGAGTTTTGAATTCGCCACTTCTCCCAAAACCCATATCCCGTCGAGGTACGGATCTCCCTCTATGATGTCTGATATGATTTCCGTAACTTCGTCTACCGAGTAGAAGCTTTCTTCAAAATCGTACAGATCATCCATTTTTCCTCGCGAGTCTTTCAGCAGCTCTAACCACGTGCTCCATCAAAAGGGACGTTGTGACCCTTCCGACCCCACCTGGAACTGGCGTGAGCTGAGCCTTTTTCTCTACCTCAGGGTCGACATCTCCCACGAGTTGGTTGTCGACAACGTTTATTCCTACATCTATCACTATCGCCCCGTCACCGACCATATTCGGGGTGACGAGTTTTGCCCTTCCAGCCGCCACTATCAGTGCATCGGCTTTCCTCGTTATCTCCGAAAGGTTCTTCGTCTTAGAATGGCATACCGTGACGGTGGCATCCCTGCCCTTTTTCAGAAGCATTATCTCGACTGGCTTTCCAACGGTTACACTTCTTCCAACGACTACTACGTTCTTTCCCCTGATCTCGGTCACATTCTCGAGTATTCTGACGGCGGCTTCAGCCGTACAGGGAGGGAAGAATTCCTTCTCGTATATCAGCATTCCCAGATTGTACGGAGTTCTTCCCTCGACGTCCTTCTCGGGGGGTATCCTCAGTGTGAGCTCGAACTCATCTATCTCCTTCGGAAGTGGATGTGTTAAGAATATACCGTGAACTTTGTCATCGTTAGCGAGAGCTGATATGACTTTCAAAAGCTCGTCCATGGTTGAACCTTCCATCACCTCAAATTCTATGCCGAGCTTCTTAGCCTTCTTAGCCTGGGAATTGAGATAAGTCACCGTAGACGGATCGGGTTTTGAGGTTATGGCCACCAATTTCGGTGAGAATCCGAGTTTCTCAATCCTCTCCTTCACATCTGCATCGATCGCTTTGGATATGCTCTTGCAGTCTATCAGCATGTTATCCCTCCTTTCGAGTTTTGATTATATAACTCAGATCAACCACTCGTCGAGAACCTTCCCTTCGAATATCATCATCCTTATTTCGCCGACCATGTAAAGAGACCCAGCGATGACTACAGCATCTGCTGGATCTTTCAAGGCCTTCTGGAAAGCTTTCCAAGGGTTTTCCACCGCTTCACACGGAACGTGCCTGCTTTTGAACATGTCGCATACCTCATACCACTTGCTCGCTCTGTGGCTCTTGGGATGGGTGACGTAGACTTTTCCGAAGAAGTGTTTGAGCTTTTCAACCATCTTCTCCCGGGATTTGTCATCCAGTATTCCTATGACTCCAACAAGAGTCTTTCCGTGGAAGTAATCATCCAAGGACATGGCGAGATTGGCGGCTCCGGACTCGTTGTGTGCGCCATCCATCACAACATCTTTTCCACCGTACTTGAGTACCTCGAACCTTCCGGGATTTACGACACCCCTGAGAGCCCTCCTGAGTGGTTCCTCTTTCAGCTCGTTCAAAACTTCCAGAGTCCTTATAGCCACAGATGCGTTTTTCACTTGGTGTCTTCCGTTGAGTTTTATCGTCAAATCTTCGTAAAAGCCATTTCCTCTATAGTTGAACACGTTTTCGTTGAGCTTCAACCTAACGCTGCAGAAGAAGAAATCCCTCTCTAGAAC
>JALVXE010000153.1 GCA_027038385.1 Thermotogaceae bacterium | reverse complement strand
TGCCAAGACAGCTGTTATATTCACGGACATCCAGCAGGACTACTCCGTCGGTCTGACTAACTACTTCATGAAGGCTTTCAGAAAACTCGGAGGAAAGGCCATGCAGGTCTTCTACAACACGGGAGATCAGGACTTCACAGCTCAAATATCCACGGCTCTCGCTTTCAATCCCGATGTCATATTCATAACCGGGTACTACCCAGAAGCAGCACTCATATCCAGGCAGGCAAGACAGCTTGGGTACAAGGGATACATAATGGGAGGAGACGGACTCGAGGCTCCTCAGCTCATTGAAATAGGTGGAAAAGCTGTTGAAGGTCTCTACCTCACAACACACTTCCACGCAAAAGCTGCTGCTACACCGATGACGAAGAAGTTCGTTGCGATGTACGAGAAGAAATTCAAGGAAGAACCATCCGCTCTCGGTGCTCTTGGATTCGACGCTTACATGATACTCGTCAACGCCATGGACAGGGTTCTCAAGAAGAATCCAGGTATATTGAACAACCTTCAGGCGTTCAGAGATGCACTTGCAAAGGAAATAAGGAACACGAAGAACTTTGAAGGTGCAACCGGTAAGATCACGATAGACAAGAACGGAAATGCTATCAAGTCGGTCGTCGTTGACGTGGTGAGGAACGGCAAATTCGATTTCGCAGCTATAATCAACCCGGACGAAATACCAATGTAAGATAAGAAGAAGGAGTTACTTTCCGAGGGGGCTATTTCGGCCCCCTCTTGTTTTATCTGAACGATTGACTGAAAGGATATATGCAACTTGAGTGATTCAAAGTTCCGGGCAGATAAGAGAGATCTCTAGTTTGCGGTGATATAATGATCCTGAAACAATGCTAAAAGAGGTGATTCTTGTGAACTTCTGGGACCGGGAAAAGGAAAAGAAATGGCTAAAGCACTATTTTCTGACAGAGCCGAATGCAATTCTTTTTGTATATGGCCCAAAATCAAGTGGCAAGACAACGATATTGATGAATACACTGGAGGAGATGCCTTTTGACGAGCTCAAAGTGTACTGGTACGCCTCAAGGGGAAGGTCATATCTGGCTATGAAGATGTGCTGAAGGTATTTTTCAGGGAAAAAGGGTGGAAAAGAAAGTACTCGATGGAATATCGAAGGTTCTAAAGGATAGATATGAACTTCTTCGAGCTTGATTGTGGGGAACTTTTGAAGGTTGTTAACAAAGGGCTAGACGCATTTGAGGTCATGGAGGGCAAGTTGAGTATGGACGAAGAATCTGGGAAAAGGCCTGTAATAGTCTTTGACGAGCTTCAGAAGCTAAAAGATATCTACCTGAATGGAGGCAGTCAGAAGCCGCTTATAAAAGAGCTGTTCAATTTCTTCGTCAGGCTCATCAAAGTGTTGCATCTATCACATGTGATGGTGATGACATCAGACACATTCTTCATAGAGCAAGTCTATACTCTTGATGAACACATCAGAATTTTACTTGGTGGATTACTTTGATGATGAAACTGCTAAGGAGATACTGATCTCAGAAGGTTTAAGCGAGATGACGCTTCGTATGTAATCGATCACATAGGTGGAGTCCCCTGGATGATGGAGAGGGTTTTGTCGAGCCCTGACTTCATACAGGCTGTTGAAACAACACTCTTGGTATGATGACAGGCATCTTAGGAGATTTATACTATGGAAGTCTTAAAGAATCAGCCATGAGAATGATGGAGAAGGTAATGAATAGTGATGTAGACATAGTGGGGGAAGACAGGGAAATGGTCATGAAGCTTGCCGAGTACGAGATAATCTTTTACGATCCTGTGAACAGGAGGGTCAAATACCCAACGCGACTTGATGAGAAAGCGGTGAAGGAGCTTTTACAAAGTCCATGTATCGATTTCATTAGCGCTGTCGTTGGCTAATTCATCTATGTTGCTTCCCATTCCGTTCAAATTTGACTTGCATCCTCGTTCTATGACATAATCTCTCCAACAAAAGAATGGCGAGGAGGTGAGCTCTTGAGTTCAACTCTCCTTGAAGTTAGGGGCATAGTAAAGAGATTTCCGGGAGTTCTGGCTCTCAACGGTGTGAACTTCGATTTGAAAGAGGGAGAGGTTCATACTCTCCTTGGTGAGAATGGAGCGGGGAAGACTACTCTGATGAACATCATATTCGGTCTTTACAAGGCCGATGAAGGAGAGATTCTCTTTCGTGGAAAGAGGGTGCACATAAAGTCGCCGTACCACGCCCTGCAACTCGGTATAGGTATGGTTCAGCAGCACTTCACTTTGGTACCGTCCTTCACAGTCACCGAGAATGTTTCTCTCGGTACGAAGGACCCTCCGAATAAGGTTGCAGCAAGAGTCAAAGAGATATCTGAGGAATTCGGTCTTGAAGTGGATCCGTATGCAAAGATTTGGCAGCTGTCGGTTGGTGAGAGACAGAGGGTTGAGATAATAAAGCTTCTTTACGCTGGTGCGAAAGTCGTCATACTGGACGAGCCAACAGCCGTTCTAACTCCTCAAGAGACTGAGGCACTATTCAAGGCCGTCAGAAAGATGACAGCCCAGGGGACTGGTGTGATATTCATATCTCACAAGCTCAACGAAGTTATGGAGATATCCGACAGGGTCACCGTCTTGAGAAAGGGAACGGTTGTAGGAACTCTGAAGCGTGGTGAGTTCGATAAAAACAAGCTTGCCCAGATGATGGTCGGGAGAGAAGTCGTCATGGAGATAGAGAGAGAAAAGGCGAAGCCAGGAGATCTGGTTATAAAAGTTGATGACGTCTACGCGAAGAGCGATAAGGGTCACCTTGCTTTGAACGGGATATCGTTCGAGATAAGAGCTGGGGAGATACTCGGTATAGCCGGAGTAGCTGGGAACGGTCAGAGGGAGCTTGCGGAGGTCATAACCGGATTGAGGAAAGTCGAGAATGGAAGAGTCGAGTTCATGGGAAGAGACATAACTAACTCGAGCGTTATAGAGAGGATTCTCGCCGGCATAGCCTACATTCCTCAGGATAGAAAGGGAGTCGCGCTCAGTCCAAACCTTTCCGTCGCTGAAAATCTGTTCTTGAGAAGGAAAGAGAAAAAGATCTGGTTCAACAAGTCGGTTATATACGAGCATGCGCGACGCTACATAGATGAGTACAAGATAAAGACCCCATCTCCTGCGACTGCGGTGAAGTATCTATCTGGTGGTAACATGCAGAAGGTCGTTATAGCGAGGGAGTTCTCTCTAGAACCCAGGCTCATAATCGCCGTTCACCCGACGAGAGGGTTAGATGTGGCTTCGATGGAGTTCGTTTACAGAAGTTTGATAAAAGCAAGGGATGAGGGGGTAGCGGTCTTGCTACTAGCGGGAGAGCTTTACGAGATATTCAACCTCTCTGATAGGGTTGGTGTTATATATGAGGGTAAGATAGTCGGCTACACGACTCCAGATCCTTCGCCTGAAAACGTTGAGAAGATAGGTTTGATGATGGCAGGTGTTGCCGTATGAGGTTCAAACTGGAGAGAAGGTTAGACATACCAAAGTGGGCTGGGATCTTTATACCCATCGTGTCAGTCGTTTTCTCCCTCCTCGTAATGGGAATAGTCATATATTCTTACATGTACAGCAAACCGTCTTATCTGAAAAGAGCTATCTTTGGAGCTTTGAACGAGTATAGGTCGAACATAATGAGAATACCGGAAGAATCTTGGAACAGGTACGAGAAGCTCCTCAAGGCTGGTAGGGCTAGAGCGGCCATTGCGATCCCGAAGGGAAAGCTCTCCTCGAACGTTTCAAGTTTTGCCATCTCGAGGCTCGAAGATGTTTTCAGGGCGACCGAGGAAGCTTACAAGTTCGTCAGGGACACCTCGGAAAGCGCGAAGAGTTTTCCAGGTGATTTCAACGAGCTCAAAAAACTTCACGACAACATAGGATACATAGTCAAAGCCTACAACGCTCTCAACAGGACGATAGACGATGCAAAGTCCATAATGAACAAAGAGTGTGATTGCAACTTGAAGGAAGGTATAAACTCATTCGTTGAGAACCTCTCAAGGATAGGGGTTCTTGAAGATCTCGTGAGCGAGGCAAAAAGTGTAGACGTCACGGATCCAGAAAAAGCTGTCAAAGAGCTGGAGAACATAAGATCCAAGTTCCCAGAAGAGGTGAAAGCTCTCTTCACAAGCAAGATGGAAAGCTCGGTGAAGTTCATATCTTCGAGGTGCTCCGTTCCAGAATCTTCATGGAAGGGACTGACGTTGGATTACGAAAACAACATAGATAACGCCATATCTGGTGGATTCAATCCGATACTCTTTGAGAAAGCTTCGAGCATCTTGAACAGCATATCCACGTACTACTGTTTTGCCCCCGTTGTGAAGATCTGGAACGACTCCCTAGATCCGCTTCGAACTCTCCACAGAAAGGCTTCTATCGTCGAAGAATCCTACTCTCAGCTCTCGAACGCTCTCAGAAGCTCTCAGGGAGTTTTGAAGTCTTTGGAGAAGGGTAGGACCTTCTTCGTCAAGGATACGATATATTCCATGGCTAGGTATGTTAGGAACTCTTACAGGAAACTCGAGAGAGATGGTTTCTTATCTTCCGTGTTTGCAAGAAGAATAGAGAGTTTGAAAGGTCTTTACGAGGATATAAACGACCTTTACAAGAGTCTTGGAAAACCATCTGATATAAAGAAGAACGCCGAACAAATATCTAAGAAGGTTGAAACACTTTCAAAGAGAATAGAGAGTGAATCGAAGGGGTTTAACAGCGACTTCATAAACGTCGCCGAAGGTTTCGCAAAAGATGCGCTCGATTCGTTCAGCGGAATCCAGAACAAGATATTCAAAAGAGGAAGTATAGAGTCGAGGATATCGGAGTATTTAGATCTTCTAATGGACACCTACAGATACAAGTTGGAAGAAGCTCTCGATGGTGGAATCGACAGGATGAAACTCAACATGGCTTACTCTCAGCTTGAGAACATCTCAAGGAACCTGACGATGTTTCTGAGAGATATAGCGGATTACTACCCATCTCTCAACAAGAAAATGCGCCTTAGTCTCGATTACGAGACATATGTGTTCGGTATGGAAGCACTCAGAACACACGCGTCTCAAGATATAGTCTACGACAGCTACAAAGCCAAAGACGATATGGACAGGGCACTTTCCGGTAAAAGGAACATGTCAAAAGAGGAGTACACGAAGATCCTTCATGGAATACTTGAGGATCATCTGAATAGGGTGTACGCGATTCTGACCAAGCTCAAGAACGATCTGAACAGTTTGACGAAGAGTTTTGGACAGGTTTCAAGGGTATCGTGGATAGCCGTTGGGAGCGCTTACAAACAGTTGTCTACTTGGCCGTTCATACCGAGTCAAGGTCTTCCGGACACCATAAACTACATGACTCCGCTCCTGTTCACAGGACTTGGGCTTGTACTCGTTTTCCAAATGAAACTTTGGAACATAGGTGCGGAGGGTCAGTTCTATCTGGGTGTCATGACCGCTTTGTGGTTGTCACTCTTCGTATTCGACAAACATCCATCAGCGGCTGAAATTCCTGTGATACTCCTCCTCGGAGGACTCGCAGGTGCCGGCTGGGCGGCTATCGCAGGGGCGTTGAAGGCTTTCTTGAACATAGATGAGATAGTCTCCACCTTGATGCTCAACTACATAGCCTTCCACTGGATGGAGTACCTCGTTTACGGTCCGTGGAAGGCCCCAACGAACTTCCCAGAAACGAGGGAGATACCGCACCAGCTCTTCCTTCCGACGTTCGGAACGAGCAGGGTTCACACCGGCATTCTGATAGCCGTATCGTTGTCTGTGGTTGTCTACCTCCTGATGAAGAAGACCTGGTGGGGATTCGATCTCAGGGTCATAGGTGACAACCCGAACGCCGCTCGGTATTCTGGTGTCAACATAGCGAAAAACATTGTTCTCGCTATGGCAGTGTCCGGGTTCTTCGCAGGTCTTGGTGGGGCGACTCAGATGCTCGGATTCGAACACAAGCTGTATCACGGATACGCTCCAGGATATGGATACACTGGAATAATAATCGCCTGGCTTGCGAGACTCGATCCATGGGCTACGATTCTCGTTTCGTTCTTGTTTGGGGGATTCCTGGTTGGCGGAGATCAAATACAGCTCGTTTTGAAACTCCCGAAAGCCATGGTAGTTGCCATAGAAGGTGTAATTCTATTCTCGCTCATAGCCTCTGAAGTTCTGTTCAAGTACAGGATAAGGGTGGTGAGGAAATGAACATAGAAGGACTCATAGGTGCGTCTATAAGATACGGAACACCGCTCCTTTTCGCCACCGTTGGAGAGATCATCACAGAAAGAGCTGGTGTTCTTAATCTGGGGCTTGAGGGTTTGATGCTCATGGGAGCCTTTACAGGATTCGTCACAGCTTATTCGACTGGGAGTCTGTGGCTTGCTTTCTTCTTGGCGATGGTTGTTGGTGCGCTTTTCGCACTGATACACGCTTTCATGAGTATAACTTTGAAGGTCAACCAGGTCGTCTCAGGTCTTGCCCTAACGATGCTAGGAAGTGGGCTCTCCGGTATTCTGGGTAGGGCGTACGTCGGAAGACCGGCTGTCATGTTCCAGCCCGTTGCTATACCGGGTCTTGCCGACATACCAGTTGTCGGTCCGGCGTTCTTCAAGCAAGACCCGCTCGTTTACGTTGGATACGTTCTGACTTTCTTCTTGGCTTGGTTTATATTCAAGACGAAAGCCGGCTTGACGTTGAGAGCGGTTGGTGAGGAGCCCGCGGCTGCGGACGCTAGGGGTATCAACGTTTTTTGGGTGAGGTATCTTGCCACTCTGGTTGGAGGAGCTCTCACCGCGGCTGGAGGAGCTTACCTATCTCTGGCGGCCACGAGCATGTGGATGGAAAACATGACCGCTGGTAGAGGTTGGATAGCCATAGCGCTCGTCATATTCGCGGCTTGGGATCCGATAAAGGCGATGCTTGGATCCTACTTGTTCGGTTTCATAATGTCACTCCAGTTCAGGCTTCAGGCCACTGGAGAGGTTCACGTCTCAGCGAATCTCCTCCTGATGCTACCGTACCTCGTCACGCTGATATCCATGATACTGTTCTCGCTGAGTGAGAATTTCAGAAAGAGGATAGGCGCTCCAAGTGCCTTGGGAGTTCCGTACTCGAGGGAAGAAAAGACATGAGAAAAGCCCCCATCTGGGGGCTTTTCTTGTAAAATACGACCCGTACAGATGGATACGGGGAGGGATTGTGTTGTCTGGGAAGCTGACACTCATAGTCGGGCCGATGTATTCTGGAAAAACGACGGAACTTCTGTCATTCGTAGAGATATACAAACTGGGAAGAAAGAAGATAAAGGTTTTCAAGCCGAAAATGGATGTAAGGTATGGTGTTGACAAAGTGAGAGCACATTCAGGTATAGAGGAGAAGGCGGTGGCGGTGGAAAGTCCGGAGGAGATATTGAGAATCATCGATGGGGATGAAAAGGCGATCTTCATCGATGAGATTCAGTTCCTATCTGAGAGGATATACGACGTGGCGAAAAAGCTCATCGACGATGGAATAGACGTTTTCTGTGCGGGGCTCGATATGACTTATAAACAGAATCCATTCGAAACCACTTCGAAGCTCTTGAGCCTTGCGGATACGGTTATAAAGAAAAGAGCAGTGTGTTTCATATGTGGAGAGCACAACGCGACGCTTTCTTTCAAAATATCCGGTGAGGAAAGCGAGATAGACATAGGCGGTAAGGATAAATACATAGCGGTCTGTAGGGACTGCTGCCACGATACGAGGTGCACTGCTATCCGTGACAAGGAGTACGAGGAGGAGCAAAGCCTGGCTTGGAGAACAAGCCTAGTAGACAAGGCCAGCGCGCTCCAACGGGCAAAGGAGCTAGCCGAGACTGGTAGAAAGGTACTGGTAAGCGTGAACACCGTGGGCTCCGCTATAGAGGCCTATAACTACCTCACAAAGCACCTGAGCAGGGAGGACATCGTGCTCGTGCATGGGAGGCTTAGCGCAGCGGACCGCGAAGAAGCGGTCAAGAATATACCCGGGGCAAGGATCGTCGTAGCTACACAAGTTATAGAGGCAGGCGTAGACGTTGACGCCGAGGCCTTGGTCACCGAGGCGGCTACCCCCAGTAGCCTAGCCCAGAGGGCCGGGAGGCTCTGCAGAGGCAAAGAGACACTCGAGAAGTGCAGAGAGGAGCCACCAGAGGTAATAATCTACGAGCCTAAGAAGCACCATCCCTACGGGGACGCGGTCCCAGCAACTTTGTCCCTGTTAAAGGAGCTCAAGCGGAGAGGAGACGGTGTTGAGTGGAGGCTCCTGGATGACCGGGTAGAGGATACCGGGAGGCTTAGAAGCTTCCGCGTACTAGTAGAGAGCGTTGAGAACAAGGCTTGGGAGAAACCAGTCTTAGGCAGGGAGCAAGCAGC
>JALVXE010000152.1 GCA_027038385.1 Thermotogaceae bacterium | reverse complement strand
GAATAAGAAGAAACGGTGGAAAAATAGCGTTAGTTCCAAGTGCAAGAAGCTATTACTACGCAAGGGATACTTTTAAAGCTTTGTGGAAAAACAACTTTGAAAACGGATATTGGGTTATAAAGTCATCAAGATATGCAGAAATGCCGTTTTCTGTAAGGCATCTTGTTCCATTATTATTTGTGCTGTTTCTGATATCCGGATCGATTCTGTCTCTACTTTCGATGATAGCGAGATTTATCTTTCTCTTCATATTAGCGTTGTATTTTCTTATAATACTTGTATCATCAGCAAGAATAGGAATCAGAGAGAAATCATTCAGGGTGTTTTTGTATTCATTAGCGGCTTTTGTGGTGCTTCATGTGGGGTATGGAGTGGGGTCAATAAAAGGTTTGGCACTTTACAGGAGGTAGCTAGATGAAAATATGTGTGGCTACAGATGTACATCCTCCAGATGATCAGAGAATAACGAAAGAGATTAGAAGCCTCCTAAAGCTAGGAGGAGTTTGTTATATACATCCCGAAGGAGAAGTGAAAGATATGGAGATTGAACAATATGAAATACCGAGGTATTCCTCCAGATTTAAGAGGATAATAAGAGGTACAAAAGATGTATACAAAATCGCAAGAAGAATTTTACCTGATTTCTTTCACTTTCACGATCCGGAGCTTATTCCTGTTGGAGTGAAACTTGCAAAGCAAGGAATTAAGGTTATATATGATGTCCATGAGAATTATCCTGCTGTGATCTTGACAAAAAATTGGATTCCGAAATGGATGAGAAAAGTCGTTTCCAAACTGTTTGAAATGTACGAAAATTTGGCGGTAAAGCGCTTCTATGGAGTTGTAGTAGTGACAGAGAACATGTGCGAAAGATTTTCAAAATATACGAAGTGCGCACTTGTTCCAAACTATCCTGATTTGAAAGATTTTAAGGGATTGAAAAAGATTGACAGAAATGATGGGAAAGTTCGGTTCATATACGTCGGATCGATAGATGAAGACAGAGCCATTGTCGAAATGATGGAAGCATTTAGAAAAGTTAGAGAGAAATTGAGTTATGTTGAGTTCTATATGGTGGGACCTATCTTTTCCCAAAAGCTTGAAAACTATATAAGAAGTTTCAATGTTCCGGGATTTGTCTATCATCCGCGTGTTCCGCATAGGAGAGCTCTTGAAATGGTCGCTCAAAGTGATGTTGGAATGATTATAATTCATAGGAATCCCAGCAAAGAGATATCATCGCCTGTAAAACTTTTTGAGTACACTTACTTTGGATTACCAGTGATAGCGTCGGATTTCGAATATTGGAAGAAAACACTGGCAAGTTATAAGTGCGTCTATTATGTTGATCCAAATGATGTGGGGCAAATATCAAATATTATGAGTTCCGTTGCAGAATTTTTAAAAAGCGGAGGAAAATTCGATTGTGATGAATTGGAATATACGTGGGATTTGGCTGAAAAAGAATTAATTGGTGTCTATAAGTCAGGGGAGAAGATATGAGAAGGATACTAATATTTTCTGAAATGTTTCCAAAACTTTACAACCGAAGTTCTGGAATTTTTGTGATGAAGAGAGTAGAAAAGCTATTGGAGCTTACAAATAAATCTTCTCCAGAAATTACCATTGATTTTGCCCCAGTTTCATACGAAGACAATGCCTTTTTTTCATTCTTTAAGATGATGAAAGGGCAAAAACCTACTAAAATCCCTGAATATCTGGAAATATCTGGAAGAAAATTCAAGGCTTATAAAGTTGATTTGAGTTTAAAAGATCGTCTTCAAATATTGACTGGAAAAATTGGAGGTTGGGTTAAATATGCCGAAAAGATAGCTCAAGTTTTGGAAGATAACAAAAACCTTGGAGAGTATAACTT
>JALVXE010000151.1 GCA_027038385.1 Thermotogaceae bacterium | reverse complement strand
TCACCTGGGATTTTCCTCATCCCTTGACAGCTCCTTTCGTCAACCCGCTTATCAGGAATCTCTGCATGGACAAGAATAGCGCAACCATGGGTATCATTCCAAGAAGTGCCGCAGCAGTGAAGAGTCCCCACTCGGTTTCAAATGGCCCGACGGTGAACTGCCAAAGCCCCAGAGCGTACGTGTACTTTCTGACATCTTGAAGAACTATCCTTGCGAGAACGTACTCGTTGAAGGTTCCCATGAAGGTCAATATGAGGACGACTGCTAGGATGGGTTTTGAGAGCGGCAAAACTATCTTCCAAAAAGTCTGAAACCTCGTGGCACCATCTATCATTGCGCTTTCTTCCAGGGACGACGGTATGGTATCGTAGAATCCCTTTATCAAGAACATGTTGAACGCGATGTTTCCAAGGTAAACGAAGGTAAGTCCACCGAGTGTGTCGAGTCCAAGCCACGGGACGATCTTGCCTAGGAAAGCCAGCATTCCGTAGAGAGCCACCATGTACATTATCGACGGAAACATCTGTATCAGAAGCAATGCCATTATTCCATACCTTCTACCGAAAAACCTCATCCTGCTGAACGGATAGGCTGCGAGTGCTGTTATCACGGTGGTTATCACCGCGACTGAACTTGCAACTATTACCGAGTTCATCACCCATCTCAAGAAGAAATGCCTTGGTTTTTTCTTCCAGATCTGCTGGAGTGAGTAAAGCTTTGAATCTATTTCTTTGAAGATCTTCCTGTCCCTTTTCACGGGAAAATCATCTGCAAGCATTCTGGCTTCCCTCATGGATATTCCAAGCGCTCCACTGACCTTGGACTCGTAAACCGTGCTGAGAACCTCGTTCATCTTCGTTATCTCGCTCGGCACTATCGGTATTCCAGATTTCGATATGTCAAGAAGTGTTCTCCACTTTTCAGAGAGCGATGAGACCTCTTTTTGAAATTCCTCTAACAGGGATCGGAGATAAGTTATCAGTTTCTCCGATGAATCCCGGAATCTCAAGTAATCACTTGCCCATTCGGAGTCGTTCATAATTGAGTCAAATGGGCTTTCATCTATTCCGAGGTTTTCGACGTAGGGGATCTCTCTTCTGATGGTCTCGTTCAACTTGCTGATCACCGAAATCTCATCGATCTTTTTGAGGATCTTCTTTGCACACTCCGCTTTCTCATTCTCCAGCCTTTTTCCTTTCAATCTTCTCATCCTTATGAGGCATTTCTTAACACTTATGAAGGTTTTAACCCCGAAGATTTTCGCTGCTTCACTCAGGTAATCTCCTTTCCAGCTTCTTACCATGTCCGGAAAGTTCGCTATGCTGAGTAGTTTCCACTTGAGATAGAAGAGATAGGCCTTCTTTATTCCCTTCGAGTGGCTCGATTCAAACTTCTCAATAGTGCTTTTTGTGTATTTCAGATCTTTCTGCAGTTTTTTCAGTTCAGCACTCTTATAGGAGAGTTCTTTTTCTAAACTTTCCAGTTTTTCATAGCTCTTTCGAAATTCGTCAACCTGAGCCTTCAAGTCTCTCAACAGGGTTTCCAGTTGAATCTCGGCGCTCTTGAAAGCTCCTTCAGAATCACTGGATACCTTTAGGGAACCGAGATTCTCCAGAATTTCTTTCAGGATTTTTCTAATGCTGGAGAGATCCTCGAAGTCCTCCATTTCCTTCACAAGCTTCTTGATATCCTCAGATACGCTTTTCAAATCCGGATGATAACCACTCGGTAGTCTGGAAAGACTTTTCAATATGCCATTTATCTTTTCCAAGTCAGGCTCAAGGGTTTTTATCTCGTTTAGAACGTTCACGGACTTCATCGATTCTTCAGAAAGCTGGCCCTTTATCGAGCTAATTTCCCCCTTGAGCTCCTCTATGGACTGACTTAATTTTCCTTCTTTTCTCAGGAACCTGCCTATGGTCTTCTCATAATCTGAGTAATCCTTCTCAGAAGCTATTTTTTTTATCCAAGCTCCATTCTTTCCAAGATGCTCCTTTACGTATATAGCCGCCACTGGATCGATCTCGTTATCGACATCGCTGAAAATGGCCAAGAGCTTTCTTTTAAAAGTTTTGAGTTCTGCTTTTGCGGAGTCCTCTGCATCCCTGCTCAAAGATTTCTCATGATTTTCTACGAACTTTGATATGGATCTTGTCTTGGAGTTGTATTCAGATAGCCTTCGTATATCCTTCTCGATGACCTCTTCCGCTCTTTTTTGATCACCTTTAAATGGATCCGAGAGAGAAATTGCGTTTCCGAGCTCTGATACCAAGACTGGAACGTTTCTCGGGGGGAGGAGGAGATCCTTATAGTGCTGGATTGTTATGTTCGATGAAAAGAGCTTGGGTGAGAACGCGGCGTTATCCCTTCTTATCGAAGTCATAACCACCCAAACAACTGGGAAGAGTATGATCACTATCAGCGCGATCATCAGAGTGTGCGTTATAATGTGGAACCTTTTTCTCAAACGACCACCTCCATGAGCATTTTAACATTTTCTCTTTGATTTAATCCGATTGTTGTCCTGCACCTCTGTGATAGAATAAAAATGGATAACCTTGACATGTTTCATTTTTTTAAATTAGCCGGCTTTCTGTTAAAATTTCTTCGGGAGATGAGAAGTTCTTCAGGAAAGAAGATGCGATGGAAATCGTCGTTAGGAGAATAGAAAGCTGTTCTGCCTGTCAACTCCGAGCCACTCGGATGAACCCTGTTCCGGGTGAAGGAAGCCTCGACACACCGCTGATGTTCGTGGGAGAAGGACCGGGAGAGGGTGAGGACAACACCGGAAGGCCGTTCGTTGGTCGAGCTGGCCAGATGCTCAACAGACTCCTGAAGGAAGTGGGGCTTGAAAGAGATAGGATATACATAACGAACGTTGTGAAGTGTAGGCCTCCCGGAAACAGGGTCCCTACGAATCAGGAGATGTCGGCGTGCTCTCACTTCTTGATGGCTCAGATTCAGATAGTCAACCCGAAGGTCATAGTCGCGCTTGGAGCAACTGCGCTCTCGTTCTTCTTGGAAAAAAAGGTCTCAATAACGAAGATGAGGGGAAAACTCATCGAATGGGTAGCCGGGAAGTACATATTTCCGACGTTCCATCCAAGTTACCTTCTGAGGAACAGATCCACTGGACCTGGTTCCCCATACGATCTTGCGCTCCAGGATATGAGGAAGATAAAGGAGCTTTACGAGAAGTACAGAAAGATTTGAGGAGGGATGGTGATGAGAAGAGGTAGGAGGAAGGAAATAACCGCTCATCTCGTTGATTACCTGGTCGTTGTCTACGAGATAATAAAAGAGGGAGATGCAAAGGCTGCGAAAGTCAGTCAGGTTGCGAAGAGAATGGGGGTCAGCCTTCCAAGCGTCACAAACGCCATGAAAAGGCTCTCAGCTCTGGGCTTTGTCAACTACAAGAAGTACAACATGATAACCCTGACCGCAAAAGGAAAGAAGATGGCGGAGGAGAAAGTGGGAATCCAGGGAAGACTAAGGGATTTCTTCATGAACGTTCTGGGACTCGAGAGGATGGTGTCCGACAAGCTTTCAAGAGCTTTCTCGCATTACATAGACGATGATATAGAAAAGAGGTTCAGAAAGTTCTACGAGATAATAAAGGATTTCGATGAATCGAAAGCGAAGGAACTCACGGAGTTCATAAAAGAGAGCAAGGGCATGTCATCGGGGGTGTGAACTTTGGATAACGTCTTGGTCACTGGAGGTGCAGGCTTTATAGGATCGAACTTAGTCAAGAGGCTTCTCGAACTCGGGAAATCTGTCGTAGTTGTGGACAACCTCTCGAGTGGAAAGATAGAGAACATAGGACCTTTCATAGAAAAAGGAGCACTTTTTTACGAGCACGATATAACAGATGAGGAGATGATCAAGAGGATATTTCTCCTCCACAAACCAAAGGTGGTGTTCCACTTAGCGGCACAAGCGAGTGTGTCGAAATCTGTAAGAGAGCCGGATTTTGATGCCGGGGTAAACATTATGGGATCCCTGAATCTTTTAAAGCTCTCGATAGAGTATGGGGTTGAAAAGTTCATCTTTTCTTCCACCGGAGGTGCGATATACGGGAACGGTGTGGACACTCCAACTCCGGAAACCACCTGTCCAAATCCGGTATCTCCTTACGGGATAGCCAAGCTTTCGGTGGAGAAATACGTGGGATTTTTCGGGAAGGAAAAGGGTTTGCGGTATACTTGTCTGAGGTATGGAAACGTATATGGGCCGCGACAGGATCCTTATGGAGAAGCAGGGGTTGTGGCGATATTCACGGAGAGGATGCTCAAAGGTGAAGATGTGACGATAAACGGAGACGGAGAGTACGTGAGGGACTATGTCTACGTGGAGGATGTGGTAGAGGCAAACGTCCTGGCGATGGAAAGAGGAGACGGAGAAGTGATAAACATAGGGACCGGTGTTGGAACGAGCGTGAACGAGCTTTTCAAAATTCTGAAAGAGGTAACGAGCTACGAAAAGGATCCCGTATACGGTCCACCAAGACCAGGAGATCTGAGGAAGAGCATTCTGGACTGGACGAAGGCAAGAGAGGTATTGGGTTGGGAGCCGAAGGTATCGCTTCGAGAGGGAATTGAGAAAACGGTGGAGTGGTTCAGAAAAAGAGGTGATCAGAACTCATAATGGAAATGAAAAGAGATTTGGCGGTGATAGTCTTTATATATGAGGTCTTTGCGGTAGTGCTTACCGCACGTGAGGTTTTGACATGAGCTCCTTCCATCTTTTAGGAAGGAGCTTTTATTTTTAAAGGAATCCGGGAGGTGATCATAGATGACAGCGGAAGTATTCGAGATGAAACTCTCAAAGCTTGGAAGGAACCTCAAGAGTTCTCTGATAAGAGATCTTCTGAGGTACGCGACACTCCCAGGTGCGATATCGTTTGGAGGAGGTGCACCCGATCCAGAGACTTTCCCGAGAAGAGAGCTCGCGGATCTCGCTAAGGAGATCATAGAGGAGGACTACAAGTTCGTCCTACAGTATATACCAACGGAGGGAGATGTCGAGCTCAAGAAAGAATTTATAAGACTCCTTAAGGACGTCTACGGTATAGAGGGCGTAGAAGAAGACAACTTGCTCTTCACAACCGGGTCTCAGCAGGCTCTGGACATTCTCGGAAGGATATTCCTTGATGAGAACAGCTATGTAATAGTTGAGAGGCCTTCTTACCTGGGAGCTCTCAACGCTTTCTACACAACGTTTCCAAAATTCATAACCGTCCCACTTGAGAGCGATGGAATGGATCTCAACTACCTTGAGAAGGTTCTGGAGGATCTAGATGAGAGAGGGGAGATAAACAAGCTCAAGTTCATATATGTCGTTCCGAACTTTCACAACCCGGCCGGTGTTACGATGAGCTTGGAAAAGAGAAAGGCGTTGATCGAACTCGCGGAGAAGTATGACGTTTTCATAGTGGAAGACGATCCGTATGGAGCACTCGCATTCGATGAGACCCCGCCAGAATCCATATTCAAGATGGCTGGAAAGGACAGGGTGATCCTTCTGAATACGTTCAGCAAGATACTTGCTCCTGGTCTCAGGCTTGGTGTGATAATAGCCGACAAGGACATAGTTAGAAAGGCGGTCATGGCGAAGCAGTCCGCAGACCTTTGTAGCTCTGGCCTCACACAGAGACTGGTTGCCAGGTTCCTTCAGAGGTACGACATAATGGAGTATCTCAAACCGACCGTTGAAATCTACAGAAAGAAGAGGGACGCGATGATAGAAGCGCTTGAAACGCACCTCAAGCCACTCGGAGCCAAGTGGAACAAGCCTGGAGGAGGATTGTTCCTTTGGATGGAGCTTCCAGAAGGGTACGACACGATGGAGATGCTCGATATAGCTAAGGAAAAACTCGTTTTCTACATACCCGGATCCGCGTTTCTGGTCGAATCCAATGGATGTCATTCGATGAGACTTTCGTTCTGCTTGCCACCTATAGAGAAGATATACGAAGGGGTCGAGAGGCTTGCTGACGTCGTGAGGATATACAAGGAGAATAAGGGGCTGTGATAGTGTGAGAGTGCTTGTAATAAACCCCGGTTCGACATCTACGAAGATCTCCGTTTTTGAGAACGACGAGGAAGTTCTTAAGCTTCGGATAGATCATCCGACGGCGGAGCTCGACAAGTTCGAGAAGCTTTCAGATCAGAAGGATTTCAGGAAGGAAGCTGTTTTGAACGCTTTAAAGGAAAAAGGATACGATGTGAAGGATTTCGACGCGATCGCTTGCAGGGGTGGAATTCTTCCACCCCTTGAGGGTGGAACTTACGAGGTAAACGAAGAGATGGTCAGCTACCTTCTGAACGAAACTCCAGTTGAGCACGCCTCAAACCTCGCTGCGGTCATAGGGTACGAGCTGGCAGAACCGTACGGGATACCGGTCTTCATAACCGACCCGATATCTGTCGATGAGATGCTTCCGGAAGCCAAGCTCTCAGGGATACCGCAAATAGAGAGAAAGAGCTACGGACACTACCTCAATATGAAGGCCGTTTCTAGGTGGATAGCAAAGGAGAAATACGGAAAGAGATACGAGGATCTGAATTTCGTCGTAGTTCACCTAGGTGGTGGAATATCCGTGGCGGCCCATAGAAGGGGTAAGGTTATAGATATAAACAACGCGAACGACGAAGGACCCTTTTCTCCTGAAAGAACAGGAGAGCTCCCAGTTGGGGATCTCGCTAAAAAAGCTTTCTCCGGTGAGTTCACAAAGAGGGGGCTAAAGAAAAGGTACGTCGGGAAGGGTGGACTCGTAGCCTACCTTGGAACGAACGATATGAGGGAAGCTTTAAGAAGGGCTAGGGAAGGTGACGAGAAGGCAGAAGAGGTCGTTGAGGCGATGGCTTATCAGATAGCCAAGGAGATAGGTGGAATGGCCGCCGTTTTGAAAGGCGAAGTCGACGGTGTGATCATAACCGGTGGTATAGCTTACAACGACGATTTCATAGAGAGGATATCCAAATACATAAGGAAGAAACTTCCGAACATTCACGTCGTTCCGGGAGAGTTTGAGATGAAGGCACTTGCTGAAGGTGCCATGAGAGTTTTAAAGGGCGAGGAAAAAGCTAAAAAATGGAGCAAGGAGGGATAGATATGATAAAGCATCTGAGAGAACTCTTGGATCTGTCCAAGGGTAAAGGGAAGAGACTTGCGGTGGCGGTTGCCCAGGACGAGGTGGTCCTCAAAGCCGTTGATGCGGCGGTCAAAGAGGACATAGTTGTTCCGATACTCGTCGGAGATGAAAAGCTCATAAGGGAAGAGGCTGAAAAAGCCGGAGTTGACCTGAAGGGATACGAGATAGTTCACGCTGAAGGGATCGAGGAAGCTGCGAACAAAGCGGTTGAATTGGCTTCTAAAGGTGAAGCAGACCTTCTCATGAAAGGGAAGCTTCAGACTGCTCAGATAATGAGAACAGTTCTAAAAGAAGAGTATGGATTGAGAACCGGAAAGACAATGTGTATGGTATCGGTCTTCGAGATACCGGATTTTCCAAGACTCCTCATACTCACGGACGCTGGAATGACGCTTTATCCGGATCTCAAGCAGAAGCTGGATCTCATAAACAACGCGGTGGCGGTGGCGAAGGTTCTCGGAATAGAGACCCCGAAAGTAGGTCTTGTAAGTGCTGTCGAGACCGTGAATCCAAAACTCCAGGCCACGGTGGATGCCGCCATTATAGCGAAGATGGCAGACAGGAAGCAGATAAAGGGAGCGATAATAGACGGGCCTTTCGCCTTGGATAACGTCGTATCAAAAGAAGCGGCTGAACACAAGGGAATAGTTAGCCCGGTCGCTGGAGAGGCTGACATAATCGTCACACCGAACATAGATGCGGGTAACGTCCTTTACAAGGCTCTGATATTCCTCGCTAAAGCGAAGAGCGCATCCACGATAGTGGGTGCGAAGATCCCGATAGTTCTCACGTCAAGAGCTGACTCCGATGAAACCAAACTCTATTCGATTGCCCTCACGGCTGCTCTCTCGTGAGGTGGGAGCGTGTACAGGATACTCGTTATAAATCCGGGATCGACTTCTACGAAACTCGCTGTATTCGAGAACGAAAAAGAGGTCCTCAGGGACACGATAAGACACTCTGCTGAGGAATTGGCGCCTTTCGAGAAGATAACCGATCAGTACGAGTTCAGAAAGAACGTGATAATGGAGTTTCTGAAAAAGGCCGGATACGGAATAAGAGATTTTGATGCCGTCGTTGGAAGGGGCGGGCTCGTCCGCCCCATTCCGAGTGGGACCTACGAGGTGGACGATCTCATGCTCTCAGAACTTCGGGAAGGAAAGTTCGGAGAGCATGCCTCAAACCTAGGAGCACTTATAGCGAACGAACTAGCCAAGGAAGCTGGAGTGGGAGCTTACATAGTCGATCCGGTGGTCGTCGATGAGATGATGGATATCGCAAAATATTCAGGACATCCGGATTTCACAAGAAAATCGATATTCCACGCGCTCAATCAAAAGG
>JALVXE010000150.1 GCA_027038385.1 Thermotogaceae bacterium | reverse complement strand
TGAGTGTAGATGCCGACCTGAACGCAGGACTCATAACGGAGGAGGAGGCCAGAAAGAGGAGAGAGGATATAAGAAGGGAAGCTGATTTTTACGGGGCGATGGATGGAGCTAGCAAGTTCGTTAGGGGAGATGCAATAGCGAGCATAATAATAACCTTCGTCAACATAATAGGTGGGCTCGTGATAGGGATGATTCAGCACAAACTTTCAGTTTCTCAGGCGGCACAAGTTTACACCCTTCTGACCGTTGGTGATGGACTCGTCAGCCAAATACCAGCGTTGATGGTTTCGACCGCAACTGGAATAATAGTCTCGCGAGCCGCGTCTCAGGATAACTTCGGTAAAGAGATGGTCAGTGAGCTCGGCAAGGAGACCAAAGTTTTGTACCTGACAGGTGGAGTTTTGTTGCTTCTCGGTTTCTTGACACCACTTCCACTGACGACTGCTATAGTTGGGAGCCTCTTCATATTCGCAGCTTGGTATGCCTCAAGAGGTGTTCCACAGGAGGCTTTGGCCGGTGCCGGTCCGGAAGAGGAGATGGAGGTCCCAACGGGACCGGTTTTGTCTACACCGGAAGAGGTTGCTGAGGTAATAGAATCTGATACTGTGGAGGTTGAAATTGGGTACGGTCTGATACCCCTTGCGGATCCTTCTCAGGGTGGTGACCTTTTGGAGAGGATCACGATGGTTAGAAAGCAGCTTGCGTTCGAAATGGGACTTGTGGTTTCTCCTATCAGGATAAGGGATAGCATCCTTCTCAAACCGAACGAGTACGTTATAAAGATAAGAGGTGCAGAGGTTGCGAAATACGAACTTATGCCCAACAGGCTATTGGCTATAAATCCAGGTATGGTAAGCGGGAAGATAGCTGGAGTTCCGACCAAAGAGCCGGCGTTCGGTCTTGAAGCTTACTGGATAGATGAGAGTTTGAAGGACGAAGCGCAGCGGCTTGGATACACCATAGTCGATCCTCCAACGGTCTTTGCAACCCACCTAACGGAGGTTCTTAAGAGACACGCACATGAACTCCTCGGAGTAAGGGAATTCGAGCTCTTAGTTGAAGGTCTGAGGCAGAAGATGCCGAAACTCGTGGATGACCTGATACCAAACGTTCTCAAAGAATCGGAAGTGAGAAAGGTGCTTCAGAATCTGTTGAGAGAGGGAGTGTCCATAAGGAGTTTACCGCTTATATTCGAAACGCTGTTAGAATATGGGGAAAATGTGAAAGATCTGGATTACCTAACCGAGCAGGTGAGAAGGGCGCTGAGACGTCAGATAGTTGGGCAACTTCTTGCGGATGACGGTAAAATACACGCAGTTGCGATAGATTCAAATCTTGAGAGGCAGCTTTCCGAGTCGATAACGGGCGAAGGGGAAGACAGAACGATAGCTATGAATCCGGACATTTTGAGAGAGTTCGTAGACAAGCTTTCGGCAGAACTTGAGGATATGATGAGAAAGGGATTTTCTCCAGTGGTAGTAACGTCCGGAGCTTTGAGGCTGTACCTTTCAAAACTCATATACAGGTTTGTTCCGAACGTTCCGGTCATAGCCTATGAGGAGATACCCGATGACATATCTCTCCAAGTTGAAGGTGTGGTGAGATTGTGAAGGTGAAAAAATACGTCGTGAAGGACGTTAGAGAAGCCATGAGGATGATAAAAGAGGAGCTGGGGGATGACGCGGTCATTTTGAACACGAGGAAGATAAAAAAAGGGGGATTCTTAGGTCTTGGTGCCAAGACCTACTTCGAGGTTACTGCAGTCGTTGAAGATGAGGATAAGAAAAAGAAAAAAGTTGAAAGGCCGAGAACGGTGTCCAGAGAGGATATATACAAACTCCAAGAGATTCTGATGAGAAACAGAGCGTCTCGTCAGACTCAATCTCAATCTTCTGGGTTGAATGTGCCTTCAGTGGCCTCACCACCTTCAGGAAGCGTTGAGGAAGAACTGATGAAGATAAAAGATATGATCTCAGAGCTCAAGAGTATGGTTGTTTCTGGGAGGAACGAGATACCCCCAGGTATAAGGACGGTCGTCAACGGCATGAGAAGACAGGAGATAGACAACGATGTGATAACGAAAGTGATAGAGTACTTGAGGATAACCTACGGTGATGTAGATCCTGAGGCGAAGGAATTCAAGTACAAATTGGCGGAGTACCTCGTCCCGTTCATAAAGACTGAGGATGCAAACTTGTCTGGTAAGATCCTCTTTGTAGGTCCGACGGGTGTTGGAAAGACAACAACACTCGCAAAGATCGCAGCAAAGCTCAAATTGGAGCTTAAAAAGAGTGTGGCGATACTTACATTCGACACGTACAGGATAGCCGCGGCGGATCAGCTCAAAACGTACGCTTCGATAATGGACATCCCGATAAGGGTTGCGTACACACCACAGGAAGCGGGCATGGCACTCAACGCCATGATCGACTACGAAACGATATTGATGGACACGGCTGGGAGGAGTCAGAAAAACGACATACAGATGGGTGAGTTGAAAGTTATAGTGGACATGGTGAAACCGGACAAGATATTCCTGGTCTTGGGAATGAACTACCGTCTCTTGGACGTGAAGGATATCATAAGGAAGTTTAAGATTGTGAACCCGACACATGTTATACTCACAAAGATGGATGAGACCTCTTCTTACGGGCATTTTATAAACGTTCCACTTCACTCGGACCTTCCAATAATATACGTCACAAACGGTCAGAGAGTTCCAGAAGACATTTTTGAAGCCAACTCCGTTGAGCTTTCTAAAATCTTAGCTAATGGGGTGCTTGAGAATGTCTGATCAGGCGAGTGGACTCATAAAGGAACCTAAGATAATAAACATCGTCAGTGGAAAAGGTGGAGTAGGTAAATCCCTCTTGTCGGTTAACTTGGCGATATCCTTGAGCGAGAGGAACAGAAAGGTCCTTCTCTTCGATGCTGACATAGGTTTTGGAAGCGTTGAGATACTGCTGGGTTCCACTGTGAAAAAGACTCTGAAGGATTACTTTAGAAAGAGCTCTTCCCTGGACGATATCTTGACACATTCTGAATACGGGATAGATATCCTTTCAAGTGGTCTCGATGTCGAAGATCTCGTTTATTTCAACGTTGGAGATAAATCCCAGCTTTACAGGGATTTCATAAACGTTACGAGAAGATACGATTACATAATACTAGACTTTCCTCCAGGGTACAACGAAAGTTTGGAGAATTTCTACGAGGCTTCGGATTTCCTAGTAGTCGTAAGCACGCCTGAGCCGACTTCTCTGATAAACACCTACACGTTCATAAAGGTTATGGCCGTTAAAGGGGTAGATCCAAAGGAGCTCCATCTCGTCATGAACATGGTGAAAGATTTAAAAGAGGGAAGAAGAACCATAGACAAACTCGTTGGGGTTATAGAGAGATTCATAGGCGTTTCGATAACTGCTACGCACGTGATGAAGTACGACAGTATCGTGAAAAGAAGCGTCATTCAACAAAAACCCTTTGTGCTCTACAAAAGGACAGCTCAGCCATCCCTTGCCGTTTACAGGATAACCAACATGATTCTCAGGGAGAAGGGCAAGAAGAAAGCCTCGTTCTTCGACAAGATAAAGGCGTTTCTTGGGATAGGGTGAGGTGGTATTTTGAAGCTTGTGGACCTTCTCAAAGATAAGCTCATGGGTATGTACATAGAGGTGATAAAAAACGGAGAGGTGCTTAGAAGCGTTTACAACGGTATGGAAGACAAGAATTTCCTGATAGAGACAGAAGAAGAGTTGAAAGAAGGAGAAGAGGTACTCCTGAGACTTTCCTTCGGAGGGTGGATTTTCACTTTTCCGTGTAAGGTGAGCAGCGGGGCTTCTGGGGTCTATGTTTTAGTGCCGACTGGAAAGGTCAAGATAACGGAAAAACGAAAGGAGAAGAGAGTTCCAACTGTGTTAAAATGCAGGTTGGGGAATTTCGAAGGCACTATTCTCGATCTCTCTTATCATGGGACGAGAGTGCTGACTTTGGGAAGTATAGACATCGGAGATGAAGTCAAGCTAAACATAGGCGGCAACGAGCTCACCGGTAAAGTGAGATGGGAAAAGAGGGAAGAGGTGGATCTCAGAAGTATAGGAATCCTCATAGACGATCCACCTGGTTGGTGGGAAGATCTCGTTGGCCATCATATATCTTCTTACGTCAGGGCTTTGAGGAGGTTATGAGATGCCCATATCTGAGTTGTACAAGTTTGAAAGTGTTGTTAAACCGGGAATGCCGGTGATTCTGGACATAAGCTATCCGGAAGATCTTGAAGGGGAGTACAAGAGCCAGGTGTACGACTATTCTGTGTCGAGCAAGAGAATGAGGATAGCGATGCCCTCTTTCAAAGGGAGGCTCGTTCCGCTTCCAAAAGGGACGAGGGCTTATGTGAAAGTCATTGATAAAGGTTCTCTGTATGTCTTTCAGGGAACGGTCCTCTGGAGCGGAAAATCTAAAGAAGATGGTTTCCCATCGACCATAATAACCATACCAGAAAAGGTGAGAAGGGTTCAGAGGAGGCGGTTCAACAGGATTCCTCTGAAGATCGTTGGAAGATACAGAAAGGATGGAGAGAAGGATTACTACACGTTCTTCTCCGTGGATTTCAGCGCTGGTGGAATGCTGATAATGATAAGAGAGCAGTTGAAAGTCGATGAGAAGATATTCATAACAGTTAAGTTGAAACCCGATTTGGAGTTGGTGGATCTGCCTGCCATCGTGAGAAGGGAAGGTGGGACGAGAGAGGTAGATGGACAGATCTTCAGGTTGTATGGTATAGAATTTTTGGACGTTAACCTCAGCCTAGAGAAAAAACTCGTTAGGTTTGTGATGGAAAAAGAGATAGAATACCGTAAAAAGGGAATACTCATATAGGGGTGATGAAAATGGGTTCAGTTTACGACAAGATGGATGATAGGCACCTTGATTTCCTGAAGGAGATAGGAAACGTTGGCGCAGGGAACGCCGCAACCGCTCTGTCTGTGATGATAGACAGAAAAGTGGAGATAGATGTTCCTGATGTGAAGATAGTTCCGATATCTAAGGTTCCGTTCATATTGCCGAACCCCGAGGAATTGGTCGTGGGGATAGAGATGAACGTCAAAGGGGATGCAGAACTAGAGACTTTGTTGATATTCGATGCAGCTGGGGCGAAACAACTCTTGAAGCTACTCTTGTTCGGCATGGAAGTAGGGGATCTCACACAACTGGACGAGATGTCGGTCTCCGCACTGAAAGAAGTCGGAAATATCATATGTGGTTCCTACATAACCGCCCTTGCTAACTTCACAGGCTTGTATCTTGACCCACTTCCTCCGGAAGTCAGTGTGGATATGATAAGCGCGATAATATCAGAAGTTTCACTTGAAGTCGCCTACACCGAGGATAAAATAATATTCATAGAAACCCTGCTTGACATCCAGGATGTCAAAGTTACGGGTTATATATTCATGATACCCAAAGGTGAGGGGTTAGAGAAGATATTCCAGAGCATGGGGTTGATGTGAGATGAAAAAGAAAGTAATAATCGGTATAGGTGAGTACGCTGCCGAAAAACCTCCCGCCGTTATAGTCACTTTGGGTTTGGGATCGTGTGTGGGGGTGTGTATAAGGGACCCATCCTCCAAAGTAGGGGGAATGGTCCATGTGATGCTTCCAGACAGTGGTGGAAAAGCCGTTAACATGCCTGGAAAGTTTGCTGATACCGGAGTAAAGGTTTTGATAGATGAGATAAAGAAAAAGGGTGGAAGCACGGTCAGACTTGAAGCCAAGATAGCCGGAGGAGCTTCTATGTTTGGCGGAAAGGGTATGAACGTCGGCCAGAGGAACGTTCAAGCAGTTAAGAAATGGTTGCGGCAGTTTGGTGTCAGACTCGTTGCAGAGGATACGGGTGGAAACAGGGCGAGGAGCATAGAGTACGATCTTGAAACCGGAAAGTTGCTCATAAGGAAAGTCGGTGGTGGGGAGAAAGTAGAGGTAAAGGAGATATGAGTCATGTACATAGACAAGGAAAAAGTAGTGAAGGAGTATCTTCCGGTCATAAAGAAGATCGCCCTTGATTTGAAGCAGGGTCTTCCACCGAGTGTAGAAGTCGATGATTTGATTCAGGAGGGTGTTTTAGCCCTCCTTTCTTCTCTTGAGAGGTACAATCCGAAAAAGGGAGCTCTTCACAACTACGTTATGATAAGGATAAAGGGAGCAATGCTCGACTACTTGAGAAAACTGGATTGGCTTCCGAGAAACCTCAGAAGGCACATCAAGGACGTAGAAGAGGCTATGGTGGAGATAGAGAGTGAAGGTTTGGAAATAACGGATGAGGAGATATCGAAAAGAACGGGACTCGACGTGAAGACTGTCAGATCGGTGAAAAATGAGATGGTTAGAAAACAAGTTCTCATGCTAGATTCTTACATGTTTGACACGGATGAAACGCACCTTGAATCTGTTCCTTCTGATTCCAATGTAGAGGAAGAGATAATGAAGGAAGAGCTAATAGAAGCCGTGAAAAAGGCGATAAATAACTTGAAGGATAGAGAAAAGCTCGTTCTTTCTCTGAGGTTCGAGAGAGATTTATCTCTGAAAGAGATCGGGGAGGTTTTGGGGGTGAGTGAATCAAGGGTTTCTCAGATAATATCCGTTTCTTTGGCTAAGATAAGGAAGCAACTCGAGGGGATGATTTAAATGGTCAACCCCGTCGATGTTCAGGCGTTCGTTGTGAGAGCTGTTGATGCCTCTCAGAGTATCAACCAAGTTCAGAACGCTCCATTGGTTGCTCAGCACACAGGACAGATGACGGAGGTTCAACGATTTGAACATGAGCGAAACATAGTCGTTCGTACGAACGCACCTGAGGAAAAGAACGTTCAAAACTCTCTTGAAGGTGAGAACAGGGGATTTTACTCTCCTAGTGGGAGAAGGGGAAGGAGTTACGAAAAGGCTAGGAGGTTTCTCAGAGACGAGAAAAGAGGTCTCATATTGGACGTGAGACTTTGATCGGGTACATATCGGTCGAGGTCGATGGAGAGAAGCACACGGGTGGAGTGATAGTCGTTGATGAAAGGGGTATACCTCTCGAGTTCAAGTACACGGAGCCCGTTCAGCCGACACAGCTCCAAAGGATAGTGTATGGGAAATCCCTCGAGGATTATCTTCACGTTGAGATAATTGCGAAATCGCTCCTGTCTGATGTTGAGAACAAACCTGGGGTTTTTCTCACGGACGATGTGAAGTTGATAGAGGCGGGTGAAGGGATATTCTACATAACGAGGACGGTCGATGACACAGTAGCAGGAGAGGGAGAGTATGTGATATCCACTCCCGGTATGAAGTACAGACTATTTGGAAATGGATCGATCTCGGAAGAGGTTCTGAACGAGTTGGAAGGTTTTGCTGAGCACTCCGATATCCTGGAACCATTTCAGCGTCTCCACAGGGCGCTTGTTTACGTATGTTCAAATATGTAAAGGATTTCTTCAAGACTCTGTCCATGGAGATCGTCGGCGTGAAATCCTGGTCCGTCGACATAAGTGTAGATGTGACTACTAGCGGTATGGAGATAGGTGTGAGATCTCCCAGAGTTTTGAGTGTGGGTGAAAGGCCAAAAGTCAACGGAGAAACTTTCTCAGGAAGTGCCAAGGTTAGATCCGGATCGCTTCAAAGATCAGGGTTGAAGGTTATAACCGGAAACTTTTCCTCTGAATTCACCGGCGTTGAGAATCCGTTGAGAGAATTAGAGGCGCAGGTGCTTTCCGAGAGTTTTGAGAGCGATCTGATCTTAAAATCCGGAGAGGTTGATCTGAAGACTCTTGAAACCAATAGCGTGAGGATTCGTTTTAAAACCTCTGTGAAGGATGGAAAAGATGTTCCGCCCATATGGAACGTCTCTTACAGAAGAAGTAAGTTCGTGGAGAAAGACAAGATCTTGGAGGCTCTCGCAAGGCTTCTCAAAAGGTACGGTGGGAAACCGGAGAAGATGGAGTTCTTAGGATATTTCAAGGATATCCCCATAGGTATAGCAGAAGCCATGATGGTTGAAAAGGGAAGATTGGTTTTGAGGATATCCAAAGATAAGAAAAAGAGGTTTGCGGTTGTGGATCTCGTCGCCATAAGAACACCGAGAGGAGTCATGGTGGAGGTGGTTCGTTGATGCTCGAGGTAATAGTCGATGGGATAGTCGGTGTCGGCAAGACAACACTCGTAAGGATTTTGCAGAGTGAGCTTGGTTTGAGCCCATTTTATGAGATAAGTGGTGAGAGAGTGGAAGACCTTCTGAGAAATTTCTATTTTGACGGAAAGAGGTGGAGTTTCACACTCCAGGTTTATTTTTTGAACAAACGCTTCTATCAGATGAAGATGGCTGAAAGGGATGGAAGGTATGTTATGGACAGATCCATATACGGAGACTTCCTCTTCGCAAAGGCCCAACACGAACTCGGGATGATGAGTGATCTCGAGTGGGAAGTCTACAGGGAGATGTACGATAACCTCGTGGAGCATGTCGTTCCACCACGC
>JALVXE010000149.1 GCA_027038385.1 Thermotogaceae bacterium | reverse complement strand
TTTCTCTCATATTCGGAGACAGGCTGAAGAGCTCCTATGTAAACGGGAAGCTGCTCCTCATAGGATCGGATGAGGTTTTAAAAGAGGCGAAAGACGTTATAAAGAAATTCACCGCGGAATCAAAAGAGAAGGAGATCACCGATATCGTGACCGTTCAAAATCCTGAAGACAAGGCCAGGATACTCGGAGAGGTGTACACAGATCTGAAGATCATACCTGGAAAGAGCGGTATCGTGATAAAAGGGAGGGTCAGCAGGGTCAGAGAGGCTGAGAACTTTTTGAAAAAACTTGAAAAGATATACATAAAGAAAAGCGAGGTTCTCAAGATAGTATCGGTGGAAGATCCGGAAAAGGCGTCTTCTATGATTGCGAAAATATTTGAAAATCTGAAGGTGGTGACAATAAACGAGAATCAGATAGTCATCATAGGTTCTGAAAGCGATGTAAATTCCGCAGTGGCTTTCCTCAAGAAAGTCGCTCCATCGAAAAAAGAGCAAAACACTGTCATGAAGATATTGAACGTGCCCGGTGTATCTCAAGAGGATTTGATCGCTCTTAAGAAGGTGGAGAGCTATGTAAGCGGTGTGGAGCTTTTCAAGATACCTAAGAGTGACAAGCTGGTGATATTCGGAAAGAGTGAGTCATCAGTTGAGAAGGCGTTTAACATGGTTGAGAAGATACTGAGCGGTGTTTCAAAGCCGATATTCGTAAAAGGCGGAAAGATAACGGTAAGAGCTGATGGAATGCCACTTGGAGACATAGCCAGGGGAGTTTTGGAAGACATGGGGAAGAGCGTTGTAGTTGTGGACAAAATATCAACGCCAGTCGACCTATACCTGGAAGGAGTGAGCTTTGAGGATTTTACTTCGGTTCTTGAAAACCTCGGGATTGAGATAAAGAAGTCTGGAGATATATATTATGTGTACAAGAAATCCATTGCG
Source organism: Thermotogaceae bacterium (assembly GCA_027038385.1). Taxonomy (GTDB): domain Bacteria; phylum Thermotogota; class Thermotogae; order Thermotogales; family Thermotogaceae; genus WGAO01. The sequence continues at coordinate 7,590 of JALVXE010000149.1, read as the reverse complement.
AAGAAAGAGAAAAAAGGAGAAGGGGGAAGAGAAGTCGCCGAAAAACCGACGCTTCCATCTACAGCTGTTCTTCCTGTGACTCCGCCAGCCAGCGAAAACACTGTGAAGCTTTCTGTGACGCGGAATGGCTCCAAAGTTAACCTGAGCAGCAGTGGTGCCACTTTGAAGGAGATAATCGAGGCGATCGCAAAAAAGTTGTCGAAGAACGTTGTATTTGTGGATTCACCAGATGTACCCGTTACTTTAAATCTTGAAGGTGTGGACCTCGAGAGCTTTTCGAATGTCCTCAGAAATTTCGGATACGACCTAGAAAGAGAGGGAAATGTATATTACGTTAGAAAATCTATAGAGAGAATAACGAACACATCCACAAACACAGAGTCGCTCTTAGATGTGAGATTCAAGGGAGGGAAAGCTTATATAAACGTCGAAAACGCTCCACTGTCTCAACTCGTTAAGAAACTTTCAGAGGGTTTCAAAAAGAGCATTGTCTTCGTGGATACGCCGAAAGAGAACATAACTCTGAACGTTCAAGGGATGGGATTCGAGGATATGGAAGACGTTCTGGAGAAGTTCGGATACGAGCTTGAAGAGGTCGACAACATATACTATCTGACTAAGATCGGAAAGAGTGTTGTTGCGAAGATAGCGTACGGTTTTGACAAGCTGAAGGAACTGGTCGGAAATGTTGGAGGGAGCATTTTCTACGATACGTCAACCGGTATGGTTATCGTTAGAAACCTCAACACGGGGGCTTACGAGCTCGTTAAGAACTTCATATCGATGCTCGGAAAAACCCCGCCTCAGGTATCGATCCAGGTGAAGATACTCGAGGAATCAGTTAACGAGAACAGCGGATCACAAGCGAACGTCAGTCTCTCAACGCCAGATGGGAAACTGAGTCTGAACAACGGCGGTCTGAGCTTGAAGACCAAGGTCTTGTCTGCAACTGACTACGAAAATTATCTCAAGGGATTGCTTGGAGGGGATGTGAACGTTCAAATCGGGGGAGTTAAGGCCAACGGAAAGACAAAGATCCTAGCCTCTCCAAACGTGACCACCATGAATGGAAAACAGGCGATCATCGAAATAGGAGGGGAGAAGGTATTCATAACACCTGACGGAACGAGACTCACCTATCCAATAGGAGTCAGATTGGAGATAACGCCGTTTGTAAGACCTGACGATAAGATAGATTTGATCGTGAACGTATCCATATCTGATGTTTTGGGAAGTCCTCCAGAGATAACTCAGAACAGAAGATCTGCAACGACCAGGGTGGTGTTGAACGATGGTCAGACTCTCGTAATAGGAGGGCTCATGAGGCAGAGCGATTCCAAGTCCGTTGAGAAACTGCCGATACTGGGAGATCTACCCATAATAGGATGGCTGTTCAGAAGGGAGACCGTCAGTAAGGAGACGAAAAACCTGGAGATATTCATAACCGCAAAGGTGGTTGGTGAGAAATGACTAGAAAACCAGCGGTCGCGGGAGTCTTTTATCCATCTGGTAAGAACATGCTTCTAGATACGATGAAGGATTTGTTTCTGGGACCGCTCGGTCCCGGATCTCTACCAAGTGTTTCGGAGAAGCCGCTTGAAAAACCTGCCGGGATCATAAGTCCACACGCTGGATACATCTACAGTGGCCAGGTGGCTGCATGGGCCTTTCACAAGGTTGCAAAACTCGGGATTCCAAAAACGGTTATACTCATAGGTCCAAATCACACTGGTTATGGATCCTCGGTAAGCGTTTTTCCGGCTGGTGAGTGGGAGACCCCACTCGGAAGCGTGGAAATAGATGAGGAGGCGACGAGGATAATAGCTGAGAACTCTTCAACCGTCCAGGTCGACATGTCTGCACATATCCTGGAGCACTCTTTAGAGGTTCAGATCCCGTTCCTTCAGTTCCTCTACGGGGATTCCTTCAAGATAGTTCCGATAACCTTGAAGGATCAATCCCCAAGGGTGGCAAAGGATCTCTCAACCGCTATATCAAGGTATCTCAGCTTGAATTTCTCGACACTCATCATCGCATCTACGGATCTCAATCACTACGAAGACCATCAAACGACGCTGAAGAAGGATGCCCTCGTCATAGAAGCCATAGAGGAGAACGATGTTGAAAAACTCTACAGGAATCTCTACGAGTACGACATAACGATGTGCGGATACGGTGCCGTGGCAACTCTGATGCTTCTTGAGCTCGGTGAGGTTAGGATATTAAAGCACGCGACGAGTGGAGATGTTTCGGGGGACGTGTTGGAAGTCGTTGGATACATGAGCGCTATCTACGCCTGAGAATTTCAACGAGAGTGGAAGATCTCAGAATTTTCATCGAAACGATATAAACAACTATCGAGGCGGATATTGCTAAGATCGTCTCGATTCTCCCACCGGATCCTCTAAGAATCCAAGCTGTGACTCCGACGAACGAGCTCGATATGGTTATTTTAATTGTTTCCACGATATCTATAACCACTTCCTTTCTCAGTATGAAGAAAATTACTCCAAAGACGCTCGCTATGGATGTAGCTAGTGCTATCCCTTTAGCACCTATGGAGAATCCGAGTGGAAAATCCAGAGCCGCGTTCGTCCCGGATACGACAAGGGAGGCTATGAACGGAACACCCATTCTCTTCGCAGAGTGATGGTATCTCAGAGATACGAGGTATATCGAATAGAACACCACACCGATCGAGTACATCTTCAGTATCTCGGAAGTCATGTGAGCCGCCCCTTTTGAGAAGTTTCCAAAGGAGTAAAGAAGGTTAACTATCCCGTCCGATAATACGAACAGACCGACAGACGAGGGAAGGGAAAGAAATAAGGCTGCGGAAACTGCATCCTTTCGTGCATCCCTTTCAGTCATTTCGACAAGAGATACCGTGGAAACCGCGACTGCGAACAGCCCTATCGGAAGCTGATAGAGCCTTGAAGATAGCTGTATCGAGCTGACCACCCCAGATCCCAAGAAAGATGCTACCATGGTGTCGACCAACAAGTTGAACTGATTCGTCATCACGGAGACGGTGGCCTTTAGAAAGTCAGGCAGAAAGTTCCCGATTCCTCTGAATGTGAACCTGTATTTGAAATACTTAGACGCCTCTGTCCCTAAAGCGACTGTGGAGGCGATTCCCCCCAGAACAAATCCCGTGACGCTCCACAAGGTGTTTCTACCTATGAGCGTCCCCAAAATCACACCGAGGTTCATGAAGACCGGTGTAACCGCTGGAAGGAAAAACCTTCCGTGGCTGTTCAGTATGGAATAGAAGGTAGCCCAGAAGAATATGATAGGTATTAAGAGGGCGCTGACCCGAACGAGATTTTCCATCTGAAGAATTTCTTCGTGAGAATACCCAGGAGCAAACATGTAGGGAACTATCTGTGGAAAAATCTCAACCACTATGACTATCCCAAATGTCATGAGTCCTAAGTTGTTTAGAACGGAGGATGTGAACTCATCCCTGTTTTTAGAAGTCTTGTAGTGCGGGACAAACGAAGATGTAAGAGCCCCTTCCCCGAAGATCTTTCTGAAGAAGAACGGAAAGACTATGGACACGAAATACGAGTCAAGAACCTTCCCAGCACCGTAGACCGTGGCAAGCGAGATATCTCGAAACATCCCAACCACCCGGGAAACTAGTGTGGCGGTGGAAAAGATCAGGCTTCTTCTGATGAGACTCATTTTTTCACTCCTGAAAGGATTATAGCTCCGACGAGAAGCGATGCACCGATCACTTGAACCTGGGAGAAAGTTTCACCGAGCATCATGAAGGAAAAGAGCATAGCGAAAACGGGCTCTCCTGTGAATATCATGGCAGCTGTGTTGCTACCAACTTCTTTTTGATATTTGACCTGCATCCATATTCCAAGCACGGTCGCCAAAACTGCTGTGTAAGCGGCCGCTCCTAAAGCGGCAAGAGACATTTTCCAACTCGACCTAGCCGCCATCAAGCCGTTGACGGTAGTTGTTATCAAAAACTGGGGTGTGAGGAGATCGGTTTCCTTAACTTCTTTTGAGAACTTCGTTATGAAAACCACGTGGAAGGCAAAACCTATCCCACAGAGGGTTGACAGAAAATCTCCCAGGTTGAATCCATTCACGCCTCCGGAGAGCATGTAGGATCCGAAGAAAGCCAAAACAGCACCTATCAGGTGATTGTACCTAGGCTTGATGCCTTCTATTATCCACGATACGAACGGAACTAGGACTATGTAAAGAGATGTGAAAAAGCCGTTCTTCGATGCCGTTGTGAGTTTCAAACCAACCGTTTGAGAAGCGTAGCTCAGAGCGAGGATGATTCCAAGAAGACTTCCACGCTTCCATTCACCCTTCCCCCACAAAAGGAAAGCTATCGCGGAAGCTATCGCAAACCTCACGGAGTTGTAGGCGAGAGGAGAGATGTCTCCAATCGCCATCTTCTGAATAGGAAAAGTGCTTCCCCATATGACAGTCATAAGAAGCAGGGAAAAATACCCTTTCAGAAACATCCCTCCCAAGCGCCTTATTATCTCAAAAAAAGAAAAGGTGAGCCAGAGCTCACCTTCCTGGGATCTCCTTCATCTCAGGACCTTAAAGGTCTCTTCTTGAAGCAACTCATACCTGCTGTGAAGATCGACTCAAACGAATGAAGAAATTTCAGAAAACCGATCGAGCGGCTTTCAAGGAAAGTTCCTGTTGTTTGTGCCAGTATCCGTCCAATATTCCTTTGGAAGCAAGAGATCCGAGGACTTTCAGGTGCTTCTTAGTGAGCCTTCCCGGACCGTATTTGAAAAGCGGGGTTCCGGGGAGTGGCATAAACGTGTGGGCATGTACTTTGGCTTTGTACCTTTTCACTATCTTTTCTATGAAGTCGAAGGTTTTCTCCACGTCTTCGTCGTTCTCAAACGGAAAACCGAATATAAAGTCGACATGTGGTATGAATCCCTCGAGTGAGGCTATCTCCAAGGCTTTTTCAACGTCATCAAGACTGTGTCCTCTGTTTATCATCTTCAAGATCCTTTCAGAACCGGTTTGAGCTCCTATTATAAGCGTTCTGTTCTTGACGTACTTCTTTATCAACCTTAGAACTCCGTGAGTTACCGACTCTGGTCTGACATCCGATGGGAAGGTTCCGAAGTATATCTCTTTCATTCCAACGGATTTCAATCCGCTCAAAAGCTCCTCTATCTTCTCTAGGTTAGGTGTTACACCGTTTTTCGACATGTATCCGAAGGAATTCGAGGCTATGAAACGTGCTATCTTTCTGCCTCTTTCAACGCCTATCTTTGAGTATTTCAGAATCATCTCCACAGATCTGTATCTCATCACCCCACCACCGATAACTGGGGTGAAACAATATCCACATCTGAAAGGGCAACCCCTCGATATCTCGATGGGCATGTACATATCTCTTTTTACGTTGAAAGGTGGAAAATCATCCAAATTCACCCTGTTCCTTATCCCGTCGAATATCCTATTCTCTGGCCGGTTTCCCGAAGCGTAATCGATGATACTTCTCTCTCCATCCCCGACGAAGACGTAATCGAATCCGGCTTTGAGCATTCCCAGTGGATCGGCCGTTGGATGTGGGCCACCGACGATCAGGGTATATCCTTTCCCTTTCAACATTTTGATCTCTTTCAGCGTGTCCTCAACGTCAAAAGTCATCAAGGAATAAGCCACGGTTGTATCATTCGGATCGTATGACAAAACGCCGTCGATAGAATCGGCGATCTCATAATCGGTATAACCTCCTCTCTCGAGAGCGGCAGTGAGAGCAGTTATAGAATACCTGTTCCTCTTGTTTAACCTGAATACTATCATTCCGGAAGGACCCTTATCCTTATCTTTCCCTTGACACCACCTGGGAGCTTGAGGTCCACATCGTATTCCCCGGTCTCTTTTATCGGTTTCTTGATCTTTACCCATCTCTTGTCTATTTCAAACCCAGACATCTCCGATAACCTATCGGCTATGTTTCCGCTTGTAAGCGATCCAAATAGTTTGCCCTTTTCTCCGGCTTTAACCTTTATCTCCCAAGTTCTCTTCTTGAGTTCTTTCAAAAGATCCTCACTCTTTTTCTTGATCCTTTCCTCTCTTTCCGCATGCTGCTTCTTTTCATCCATCAAGTGTTTCAGATTCCCTTCAGTGGCCTCCACAGCCAGACCCCTTGGTATAAGATAATTCCTAGCATGGCCATCAGAAACCTCAACCACATCACCTTTTTTCCCAAGCTTGGGTACATCTTTCATAAGTATGACCTTCACTTTCTCACCCCCTCAACCTCTACCTCCTTCTTCGTGATGTTCCCGCTCCTATCCGTCGCGGTTATCCTTATCACTTTTCCCAAAATCTTTTTTATTCTGAAAGAAACCTCCGTTCCTTCACCACTCATCATTATTGGACCGAACCTCACATTGAACATGCTCCACTCGCTTGAAACAACGTTCAAAATCAGGGCATCATCGGTCTTTTCGAGATTCACTTTTATAACTGGAGGGCTTCTGTCAACGTAGAGCTTCCAGATTCTCTCAAACTTCACCGGTCCCTTCTCGTATACCCAGCTGAGTGTGCTCGTTCCATCCGGAAGCTCCAAGGTCCCGGAGGCGGGAGAACCATTTAGATAGAATCCCTTCTCTGAGATGGATACAGAACCTTTCGACATCTCAAATCCTGGAACAGATGGGATCTTCAAAGTCAGCCCATTCCATTTAACATCTCCATAGACGGGGAATATGGACAACACATTGGGAACGGATTGGGCCTCTATCCTTATCGGACTCGATACCATTAGACCGTTCACCGAAAATTTCTTCGTTTTAAACATCCCAGAGAGTACCGGATGGATATCGAGCTGGCTGCCGTCGTAAATTATGGTCACAGAGGACATGCTGGACAGCTCAAGACTTTCCGAGAAAACTTTTTCATCATCTATAAAGCCTTCAAGAATGGGTGTGGATGGTATCGGGATTCTCATTGGAAAATCATTCGATCCGTTCACTTTCCAGTCCACCGGATAGGGTCCATGATCGGTGACACCGCTGATAACGAGCGACGTTCCTTCAAAGGTGTAGTGAACTTCAGGATTTTGGAGGGGAGGCAGTTTGAAAACGATCAAGGGCCTTGCTCTTGAAGATTCTATGACAACATCATCCACCGCCACTTCAACAGCCTTATCTTCCATTTTCAACTTGAGCTTCACGCTTTGCCCTTTCCTGATTCTGGCGACCTCTCTTCCTTCGACAAGGACTTTATATACGATATCCGGCCCGCTTCCCGCGAGCCGGATCTCCACTATTTTGTTCGCTTTGAAGATAAAGGGAAGAACAACCGCTATCGCTCCTAAGATCATTGCCAATCTCTTCATTTGGCGTACGCCACGCTCCTCTTTTCTCTTATAACCACAACTTTGAGTATTCCAGGATACTCGAGCTTTTCCTCTATCTCTTTTGCTATTTCATGAGCCAAAAGCTCTGCTTCCGCATCATCAACCTTATCTGGTTCGACTATGACCCTAACTTCCCTGCCAGCTTGGATCGCATAAGCCTTCTCAACCTGGTCAAAACTTTCAGCTATCTCTTCAAGCTTCATCAACCTTCTTATGTA
>JALVXE010000148.1 GCA_027038385.1 Thermotogaceae bacterium | reverse complement strand
TAGCATATTACATGAAAGGCAACCAGAACAAGGCCATTTCGAATTTCAAGATAGCTCTTTCTTTGAATCCTCATCACAAGGATGCCTTGTTTAACCTATCAGAGATTTTCCTACAACTTGAGAAGTTTTCAAAAGCCAAAGGATACGCTTTAAAGCTTCTTGAGATTTCTCCAGACGACTGGGCCGTTCACGACATATTATCAGAGTGCTATAAATTTGAAGGCTTCTATGATAAATCCCTTCGACACCTATCGCGAGCTATAGATCTTGCGCCTGATGAAGTCGTACCGAATCTTAAAGCAAAATTAGAAGCTCTAAAGGAAAGAGTAGAGAAGACGAAATATCAGAAAAAGCTGGCTATAATATGCGCCAAGGGACTCGATAACTTTATAGATGACATAATAAAAGGCTTGAAAGACGAATTCTGGGTTCAAAGATGGACTGTGACGAATTCCGAGGAGATCAAGAGTGCCATCGATTGGGCGGAGATTGTATGGCTTGAATGGGCAAACGAGGTGGCGATTATTGGATCAAACTATGGAAAAACACGATGGAAAAGGACTTTAATACGCCTTCACAGTTATGAAATATTTACAGATTTTCCGTTGAAAATAAATTGGTATAACGTTGATGACCTGATATTTGTAGCACCGCATATAGAAGAAATATTTTTCGAGAGGTTTCCGAAATTGAGAAAAGTCGTCAATAATACCGAAGTAGTATTCAATGGGCTTGATTTAGAAAAAATACCATTTAAAGACAGAAAGCCGGGATATGATATAGCTTGGGTAGCGCATATCAATTATAAGAAAGCTCCTGAATTATCTCTGCAGGTGATTAAAAAGCTTGTAGAAATGGATTCCGGATACAGGTTGCATATAGCAGGAGATTTTCAAGACCCAAGGTATGAGGTTTACATGAAACACTTGGTGAGATCCATGGATTTAAAAAAGAACGTTTTGTTTTATGGATGGGTAGACGATATGGAGGAGTTTTGGAAGGGTAAGAATTATCTGCTTTCTACGAGTCTTCACGAAGGACATCCTTACAATATAATGGAAGCGATGGCACGCGGCATTAAACCTATAGTTCATTGGTTTAGAGGAGCAGAAAAGCTTTATGATAAACAATGGCTGTTTTTCACTATAGATGAAGCTGTAAATCTCATGACCAGTAATGAATACGACTCAAGGTACTATCGAAATTTTTTGAAAGTCAAAAAGTTTACTCTTAGGGATCAGGTGAGTTCCATAAGATCTGTGTTGGATTCTTTAAACGCTTAGTAGAAGATACTTAAACGAAACCCTTCTGAGAGAAGGTTGATCAAATGTTGGATCCGGAAATGTCCAGAGTGATTTCTTCATTTAATCCCATCGGTAAGATAGAACGATGGATGCTTTTCTATGGGAAGAATGAGTATAAATTGGTTGGGAAACTCTTTCCGGATGATATTCCCGCTCAATTGAAGCTTGAGGGTTTTTTCGAGTCAGATGAGGGTATACGTTTGGAATTTCAGAAATGGGAAGAAAAAGTCCAAATAGATCCAAAAAGCATAACGGTTCTAACTCACGGAAAGGAGCACATCAATACCTACCTTGGATTTGATGTCATCCCACCAAATGTCGTGTATTCTGATATTCCAGAACTTCCCAGAATATCGATCATTACACCGATCTATAACTCAGAGAAATTCTTCGAAAGCTATGTTAAAGAGCTTGAATCTATGAGATATCCTCGTGATTTGCTTGAGGTTGTACTAATAGATGATGGTTCATCAGATAGGAATTCTGTAAAGGATTTTTCTACTAAAGTCAAAGATGTAATTCCAAACACCTTGCTAATCGGAAATCGAGAAAACATGGGAGTATTCTATTCAAAAATGGTGGGAGCGAATGTAGCATCAGGTACTTATATAACAT
>JALVXE010000147.1:8151-8640 GCA_027038385.1 Thermotogaceae bacterium | reverse complement strand
CGTTTTTGGAGACCACAGCGAGTCCATATGGATTTGGAAAAGCTTTTTTCCAAGCGTTCGGATCCCCGGTATAAGCGTTGAGTATACCCATGGAGGCGAGGTAGCTTCCAGCGAAGATCCCTATCAGAGCGGTCAACTGCTTGGTGAGTTTGATCGTCACAAGACCTATGAAAACTCCAACCGCTAAGGACACCCAGTTCAACGGCCCGAAGCCAGTGTTGATCTGTGTGGGAACGTTGCTGGGGATATCGATAAATCCCAAAGCTGCGTTTGTGAATATGTATCCTGCCCCCAGCCCCACCACGAACAGGCCGATCTTGTATATGTACTTCATTATGAAGTAAAGGAGTGCGAGTATTATCAAGCTGACGATGCCAAGGACCAAGTTTTTCGCTTGGAAAGCTTGCAGAGCGACTGGAAGAACCACAAATATGCCTACAACGACGGTGAGGGATGCCACCAGGATGCTTTCAAGATACTTCGCTACTA
>JALVXE010000147.1:0-8141 GCA_027038385.1 Thermotogaceae bacterium | reverse complement strand
TACCCGTAGAGTTCCGACAAGTAGTTCTGCAGGGCTTCCACTATCTCACCTCCTGGAAATTCTCTCAAGTATCTCGAGAATACCTTTGAGATCGTCCACCTCGTAATCCGCGTTTTCGTGAACCTCCGGAGTCGCGCCAAAGCCCCTTCTTTTAACGAGTATGGTTTTCAGCCCGAATTTCTTTGCTGGAATTATATCGTGGTACATGCTCTGCCCTACGTGAATCCACTCGTCCTTCGAAATTTTGAAAGCCTTTCGAGCGAATTCAAATACCTTTAACGAGGGTTTGTAAGCTCTGACTTTCTGAGCAGTTATGACATAGTCGAATTCAACTCCGATGGCATTTTGCGTCAGATTGAATATGTCATCGTCAACATTTGATATCACCGCTATTCCGTGCTCGTCTTTGAGCTTCTTCAGCGTACTAGGTGTATCTGGGAAGATAGGCCAGTATCCTATGGAATCTACCAGGACGTTTTTCTCGGTTTCGGACAGCTCTATACCAAGGTACTCCCCGAATCTTTCCATGACGAGCCTCAAAACTTCTCTGTACGATCTGTAGACTTTCTCAATTTCTGGTTCGAATTTCGAGTAGAGCTTCAGTATCTCGGACCTCTCCATGGATCTTCCGTGGTTTTTCAGCACTTCGCTTATCGATTTGAATATTCCGCTCTCCCAATCGACCAACGTTCCATAGCAATCGAAGCTTACTATCATCTATCCACCTTCTTCACGTACTCGACGAGTCCATAAACCGACTGGAGTCCGGACTGAACCTTCGTGTACGGGAAGACGAGTTTCTTGGAATAAGCTTCCACTATTTTGGGAACGAACAGCGGTATGTACGGAAGGTCTCGTGATATCATATCCTGCATCTTGAAAGCGATCTTTCTTGCCTTTTTTAGATTGGAGCAGGAGAGCAGTTTTTCAACAAGATAGTCGAAATCGGGATTTGAGTAGTGTGTGACGTTAAAGACACTCTTGCTGTACAGATAATTGACGAGGTGATCGGGAGTTCTGACCGGTCCCCATCCCAGTATGAACATGTCGAAATCCCTATCGTAATAGGCCTTTCTTATTATCGATTTGAAATCCATAAAATATGCCTTCACCGGTATTCCGAGATCGTTCGACCACTTTTCAACGTACAGGGCTATTATGGATCTCAATGGATCGTAGGATTCAGTGGGTGCGAGGAGTTTCAATTCCCTTACGATGTTTCCCTGTGGATCTATCAATCCTTTTCCTCTTTTCACAAGCTTGGAGCCTGAGAACTTTGGCTCTATTACCCATCTGAAACCAGCGTTTTTCAAGATCTCATAAGCTTTCTTGATCCTTTGGTTGTGATTCAAATTGTGGTCCACAATCTCCACGGATGCATGCCAGAACACGTTTCCCTTTGGAATAAGAGAGTCTATAGGTGTTACACTTCCCATAAGAACCCTTTTTGATAGGAAATCCATATCGATTATGTATGCCATGGCTTTCCTGAACGCCCTGTATCTTTCCGGTGATCTATCCAGGTTGAAAGCCAGGTACCTGGGATTTATCGAATCATTCGTGATGATGTTTACGTTGCTTCCCTTCAGGCTTGACACATCACCTCCCTGTATGCCGTTTGGGTTCAAAACGAAATCAACTTTTCCGGCTCTCAAAGCCTGAACAGCGGAGGATACGTTTTGATACACTCTGTATATTATTCCATCAACAAACGGGCCCATCTCCACCCTCAGAGTTCTTTTCCCACTCGGTGGTTTGTTTTCCCAAAAGTACCCATTTTTGCATTTCAGAACTATTGCACCGTTCTCGTAGTGCTCTTCAGTGCATCCCTTGTCGAAATAGTCATTCACGGCTTTCAGCCTTATGAAAGCCCCTCTTTCCCACTTCTCCAGCACGAACGGGCCGGAAGAAGGATCGGGGTTATCCACGGTGTTAACGGAGTACAGATAATCTATCTTCTTTTTTCCTTCAAGTACTTTTCCAACGTACCTATCCCAGTATTTCTTCTGGAGTATTGGAGCCATGAGTATTCCGTACTCAACTCTCAAAAAACCAGCCTTCTTGAGGTATATCTTGACCGTGTACTCGTCCACAACTTTCACTTTTTCCAAAAAGTGTGGATCCGTCATACTGACCCAGTTTCCAGATAGACCGGCTTTCTTCACGAGGTTGACCGCGCTATTGAGTGTGAAGGCGACGTCTTCAGAAGTTATGGGGCTTCCATCGCTCCATTTCAAACCTTTCCGGAGCTTTACAGTGTACACCAGGTAACTTCCTTCTCTGGATACCTTGGGAAGGTCAGCCGCGAGATCCGGCACGAAGTCAAATGTGATGTGAGAAAACCTGTACAGAGATCTGTACTTACTTGAAAAGACGTATCTCGACCAGGTGTTGGCATGCGGACCGTAATCCACCCACACGTTCAAAGCTTTCGGCTCTACGAGAATGGCGTATCTGAGGGTACTAGCGGTCGCAAGAATGGGCACGAATAAAACGACGAGAAGTATGAAAAGTTTTTTCACAGTCATCCCTCCTAGTCGAAAGATCCGAGAGCGTTTGATATGTTCTCATAGATGTCCATAAGTTTATCAAGCTTGGCCATGAGTATGGAGTTTTTCACCTCACCGTCTACCAGGACTACCACCATTTTCTTCCTCAAATTTACGCATTTGTTGAATATACTGACCACGCTTCCAAGGCCTATACTGTCTATGTGGTCAACCTCTCTGAGGTCGAGGATCATCCCTCTCTGGGATTTTTCGCACCATTTGAACGCTATTTCCTTGAACTTTTTCGACGTCTCGATGTCCAAATTTCCGGACGGAGAGATGATAGTCGCACCTTCCAAATCGAAAATTTTCAAATTTATCACCCTCCGTCATTATATCAAAGTCGAATAGGTGGTAGAATTCACACAAAGAGAAAACAAACGGGAGGTGTTATTATGAGAATAGCGATAGCGGCAAGCGGTGGTGACCTTTCTTCCAAGCTCGCGGACAGGTTTGCAAGAGCTGAGTACTTCATAGTATACGATACGGATTCCGGGAGCTATGAAGCCATTGAAAACACGGTATCCCAAGCGCATGGAGCTGGACCGAGAGTTGTTCAGATGATTGCATCTCTAGGTGTAGATGCCGTGATACTTCCTGGAATAGGATCGAACGCCTTCGATGCGTTAACCGCTGCCGGCGTTAAGGCTTACATAGGCAAGCCGGTTAGTGTCGAAGAGAACGTAAAGATGTTCCTTGAAGGAAACTTAGAGGAAGTCCATTCTCCGACGAGAGAGTGAGGGAGGGATAATCGTGAGGAAGTTTGTAATTCTTTTTCTAGTTCCGGCTGTGATAATCCTGGCAACGGGTTTCAAGGATTTGAATCCAAGGCATTGGGCGTACGAAGCGGTTATCAAACTCACGAATATGGGGATAATAAACGGGTACCCAGACGGAACGTTCAGGGGTAACAGTCCGGTCACGAGGTATCAACTCGCCGTGGCACTTTACAGGTTGGTCAAGTACATAGATGAAAAGGCTTCAAATATCTCCGAATCTACGGTTGCTCCAGCTGCCTCAGCATCGCCTGAGAGTTCAAAGAGGTTGGAGATCAAGATATCAAATATGGAAAAGATATTAGCCGATTTGAGAAGAAGAGTGGCAGTCCTTGAAAAAGGCTCCTCCATGGAGAAGAGTGCGCCATCTGAAGATTACTCGGCAGACATCGATAACTTGAGAAAGATGGTGGAGAAAGCCTACGAGATGATCTCGAACAACACGAGAAATTTGAGGGATCTATCTGCAAAGCTGTCGGATGTGGAAGGCAAGGTCGTATCGGTGGATAGCATGTATGAGACGCTTTTTGAGATGAAAAAACTCATAGGGAAGCTCAGCGATGAGATATCTAATGTGAAGAAAAATTATCCGACCAAGGATTATCTGAACACATCGATCGAGCCTTTAGAAATGAGATTGGAAAGTTTGGAGGGGAAATACTCGAAGCTTGAAAGATCCGTCAGTACGAGCAAAATATCCACTTTTGTTGAGAGAAACGCAAGCTTGATAAAAAAACTCTCGAGTGATGTTGAAAATCTCAAAAGAGATTTGAGCTCTGTGAGCTCGGAAATATCTTCTCAAACTGAGGAAATCGAATCCTTGGAAAACGAAGTTAATAAATTCAAGGGAATGGAGTTTGACCTCAAATCCGTTAAGGATACCGTTGCAGACCTATCCGGAAGACTAGACTCTTTGTCAGAGAGAGTATCTGGTTTTGATAAAAAGCTAGAGGGTCTTTCAAAGGTTCAGAACGACGTTTCGGATCTTGAGTACAAAGTATCAGATTTAGGTGAAAAAACCCAGTCTCTCTCCGATGACTTGAAGTCCCTCAAGGATGAGGTCAAGAGACTCAGTGGAAGCATTTCAAAATCTTCCGGAAGCTCGAAGGAGCTCCAAAAGAGATTGGAAAGCTTGGAGAAGAAAACTTCTTCCATTCCAGGATGGGGGATATTCGTGATAACGGTGAGTGTTGTTAATCTTCTGGCCGCTGGATACCTAATTCTCAAGAGTTTCGGATGGTGGTGATGTGGTGGAGAGCTTTTCCAAGGCGATATCGAACGTTTTGAAAAGGTATTCTGAGCGTGGAATAAATGTAATCGATATAAAGGAAATATGGATAGATACCTCCATACCGGAGGATTTGATGTTGGAGCTTTTGAAAAAAAACGAAGTCGAAGTTCCAGACGGGATTTTAGAGATAAGAAAGGACTCACGTGTCGTCTGGAAGAGGAGGAAGAAAGTATGAAAAGGTCGATTTTTGTTGTCATACTGATCCCACTCCTCGCCTTTGGGATATCTTTCAAAGATGTTCCGGTGAATCATTGGGCTTACGATGCGGTTAATGAGGTTTCAGAACTGGGGATAATCTCAGGTTATCCAGATGGGACGTTCAGAGGTGTGGATTTCGTGAACAGGTACCAGCTTGCGGTGGCGATATACAGGACGATAGAATACATCAAATCCCAGATGAAGAATTTCTCGCCGCCTGGAAATTCCAAGGAAGTAATCCAGCCTCAGGTTATATCTGAGATAAAATCCAACATCAGTGATTTGGAAGAGAAGTACAAGATGATGACGGGATACGTTAATAAGAAGTACAAGGATCTTTACGAGAAGATCTCAAGTCTTGAGAGAAAGATAAGTGAAAATACTCTTGAAATTTCGAAGAACAAGGCTTCTGTGGATAGACTGAACGATTCTCTCATTTACGAAGATTCTCGGATCACCAAAATAGCCACATCCGTATTGGAAATCTCAAAGGAGGTTAACGATCATTCAAAGCATCTCAAGTCTCTTGACGATTCCGTAGACAAGCTCGAAAAGGCGTATTCGATATTCACAGACTACGTAAACGATGTCAAAGAGAGTATAAACGTGGTCAAAGAGACCCTGGACTCAAGCATCTCTGAGTTTGGAGATGAGCTCAACACCGTTAAGAGGATTTCTGGAGAAAATTCACTGGCTCTGAAAAAGCTCAGAGCAGATCTCATTGCTGTTTCCTCCAGAACGAGTAATTTGGAAAAGTTCTCCGAAAACGCATCCAACTCTATTCTAATCCTTGAGAAGAGCCTGTCGAAGCTTCAGTCAAAGATAGACGACCTAGATGACAAATGTGATTCTCTTTACGCCAAGGAAAGGACAGACTTTCAAAACCTCAGTGAGAAGATAGGAAATAACGAGAGTAGCATCGAGGATTTGAAGAACAGTCTTTCCGGACTTGAGGACAGGGTATCTAATGTTCTTGAGCCTGAGCTTTCTAAAACGAAATCAGATATATTGAAGATGGAAAAAAGAGTCAGCGACATCGAAGAGATCTCAAAAGATTTCGTCAAAAAGGAAGTTTTTCAAAAGAAAATGGATGATGTTGAGAACAAACTGGATCAAATATCAAGACAACTTAAGAATTCATCCAACACTGACATCGCTCAATGGGTTCTGATGATGATGCTCGTCGCGGCACTCGGAGGCCTCATATACATCCAGATGAGTGGTGGTAGTAAATGAAGAAGATCGCAGTCTGCTTCGTTTTGATATCCATGATCGCGTTCGGAATAAAAGACGTTCCAAGGAGTCACTGGGCTTACGATGCGGTGATCAGTTTGATGAAGCTCGGAATAATTTCGGGTTATCCTGATGGAACGTTCAGGGGGAACGAGAGGGTTACGAGATATCAACTCGCTGTATCCCTTTACAGAACGATACTCTACCTGAAAAGATATGTGAAGAGTTCCGTGGAGAGTAACTACTCTTTCAACAAGAAGATATCGGAGATATCGGATATGGCTTCGAGAGCTTACAAGTGGTCATCGGAGAATTATGCGGATCTCTCAAATCTCAAAAGGAAGTTCGACGAAATATCCAAAAGGATGAACAACCTCAGCGAGATGGAGAGTATATACGATGAAATAGCATCCCTAAAATCTGAGATTCTGGATAAACTTATGAAACTTGACAAGGAATACCGATCACAGATAGATGAGGTTTCAGGTGAAATGAAAAGCCTCAAAGAAACCGTTGGAAATCTGAAATCTGAATTGAGTTCTCTGAGAAAAGATCATGCGGGAACGTCCACTTCAAACCTTGAAAGGTATGAAGATTTGAAATCCATGGAGAGTTATCTTAGAAGCGAGCTTGAGAAAAACGACGAAAGTCTCAGAAAAGTGAGATCAGATCTTCAGAAAGAGATAGAATCTCTTAAATCTGAGGTATCCAAGAACTCTTCAGATGTTTATATGCTGAAGGGAAATCTGGAATCGGTTAGAGAGGAATTCGAAAAAGATCTTGAGGATCTTTCAAAGGTTGTTGGCAATCTCAGAGACGCCGTAAAGAACCTGAGTGAGAAACACGATGCGGATGTAGAGCTACTCAACAAGGAGATGAACTACAGATTCTCGAGCGTGTCAAAACGTATCGATTCAGTATCTGAACTGCTCAACGCCAGTGTGACCTTTGTTGAAAAAGATCTGAAAAAACTCAAGGCTAGACAGAGCTTTTTGGATAAGAGACTACTCGACATGGATTCCGATATATCAGGTGTGAAGAGCTCGGTGACTTCTCTTCAGAATGAGGTAGAGAATTTGTCGAAGAGTTCCTCGCAGAAGATGGAAATTCAAGGTAAAGAGCTGGCGAGCTTGAAAAGGGAAGTTGAAGGTTTGAAAAAGGAAAACGCTCAGCTTTATGAGGAGATCTCTGGAATTCCTTCAAAGGGTGTGTATTATGTCTTTCTAGCGGTTTCCGTTGTTTCACTTCTGCTTTCCACACTTGCGATAATTCTTTAAAGAGAGGCAGCAACCCGCTGCCTCTCCTAGCTTGCGTAGATTTTATAATCAACATCACTGAATATCCCATCTATCCATTCATAGTGTCTGAGCCTATCTTCATCTACATTTCCACTTTTGAACATGTCGTAGAGATCCAGGAACCTTCTTATATGAGATTTCACCCTGTTTATCGCGTATTCAACGCTGGTACCCGTGGTTATTATGAACGCCCAATCACTCGACTGAAGAAGAAGTAGCTCTCTGGCCATCTGCTTTGCGAGTCTCACCTGAAGTTCGTTTGATTCATCGATGCTACTGGCCACTTCTCTCATCTTTTCCTCAAGCTCGTGTTGGTGTGGATATATCCAATCGGTTTTTCCATTCAGCCACACCTCATTGTACCCATTCGCACCCCAACTCGATGCTGCCGGCGTAACTATTTGGACCGTTTCCAACCTGTCAACCATCTCTCCAGCTGTTGCAACTCTCAAATATCTGCTCTTCGCAACTTTTCTGAAGAATTCTTCAAGGAAAAACACTCCTTCGTACCACCAATGCCCGAACAATTCTGCATCGAAAGGTGCCACTATGACCGGTTCAACGCCTCCGAATAGAGCGTTTAAGTTTCTAGCTTGTGATTCCTTCTTCAGGAGAAAATCCCTTGCATGCTCTTCAACTGCTTCCAAGGCTTCATCTATGTCATATAGCTCTTTTTCAGAGAGAGGAGTACTCTTTGAGGTTATCTTATGATATTTTATTCCAGTGTTTATCCTAACCCCAGACCTGTCTATGTACGGTCTTATGTAATCGTACTCCCTGTCAAAGCCTATATCTC
>JALVXE010000146.1:1195-1941 GCA_027038385.1 Thermotogaceae bacterium | reverse complement strand
ACTTTTACAAAGGAGTTCCTTTCTGCGTTGATTCCGGATTCCTTTAAAAGTCCTGGAAACATGAACACCGAGATAGGTCTTCCCGTGTCGATACTCAACGAATATTCCGGGGAGAAGTTCTCAATTTTGGAGATGGGAGTTAACAGAAGGGGTGATATAAGAAAACTGTGCAGGATAAAGAAACCTGAGGTTGGAGTTGTTCTAAACGTTGGTAGGCAACATCTGGGCTTTTTCCCAAGCGAGGAGGATCTATTCAAGGAAAAGATGGAGATGTTTGAATGTTCAAAGAGTTGTGTCTACAACGCAGATGATTCCAGGATGCTCGAGTGGATAGGAGGATCACGGAGAGCTTTAGGTTTTGGAAAACTCAGTGGGCACTGCAAGTTGAGTGATTGGAGATATAAAGGCCTGGAAACTCAAGCTATCTATGAAATAGATAGAAAGATATATTACATGAAGTTCGATAAACTTGTTCATGAAGGGCATCTTCTGAACGTGGCGGCTTCGATCTGTGTTCTGAGGCTTCTGGACTTACCCTTTGATCCAGCGAAGATCGTTCACCTTCCAAAGATTCCACAGCGGTTTGATACCAAGATTGTGAAAGGTGCCCTCTTAATAGACGATACCTACAACGCAAGCCTCATGTCTTTCAAAATGGCTGTTGGAGCCCTGAAAAAACTCGGTGGAAGGAAGATAGCCGTCGTCGGACCGATACTGGAACAAGGCAGACATTCAAGAGAAACTCA
>JALVXE010000146.1:0-1185 GCA_027038385.1 Thermotogaceae bacterium | reverse complement strand
GCTTTCAGACATTCTGTCTGAACTGGATGCCACGTTTGTGATCGATGGTTTCGAAGGATCTGAACATATAAATCCTAATAACTTGGTTTTCCGATCGTTTTCGAAAGAAGATCTAGCAAAGAGGGTAGCTAGTTACCTGAAGCCAGGTGATGTCGCTCTCTTTAAAGCTTCACGCGGGGTTGAGATGGAAAGGGTTCTCAAGAAGGTGATTGAATGGATGTGATAGCTGCTTTTTTTCTATCGTTCTTCGGGACGTACATCTATATAAAGCTCGCGAGAAGACTCGGAATAGGGCAACTGATAAAGGAAGATGGACCGGATCTTCACGGATACAAACAGGGAACTCCCACGATGGGTGGAGTGGTTTTTGTGATCGTTTCCGTTGCATTTATGATGCTGGAAAGATCCCCTTCTTACTTGTGGATAGGAGTTCTCTCCTTCGCACTTCTCGGAATGGTGGATGATCTATCGAGCCTTGTCAAAAAAGATGCATACGGGATGAGGGCGCGTACGAAATTCATCGTTCAGATACTCATATCGACTGCTCTCACCTTTTTGTTCATAGACAAAGACTACGTTAAGATCCAAGGAATAGGGGTTTATCACATCGGATGGCTCTACAAAATCTTCGCAATACTTCTGATAACCGGTAGTTCCAACGCGGTCAACATAACGGATGGTCTCGATGGATTGTCCTCTTTCACATCTCTAACGGCGTTCCTCTCGATATTCGCCGTCACGTATTCATCTGGATCCCCTGAGAGATCTCTCTTGATAATCTCGGCTTCGCTCCTTGGTTTTCTGTTCTTCAACATAAAACCCGCAAAAGTTTTCATGGGGGATGCCGGGTCTTTGGCACTGGGAGCGTACTTGGCCTTGATTGCGATAGAAAACGATCTGGAGATAGCGCTTTTGTTCTTCGGAGGGATATTCGTGATCGAGACCTTGAGCGTCATGATACAGGTCCTATCTTACAAAACCAGAAGGAAAAGGGTCTTCCTGATGGCTCCGATACACCATCATTTTGAGCTTAAGGGCTGGAGCGAGGAGCGAGTGGTCTTCAGCTTCACGGCTTTCAACGCGCTCCTCTCGATAATCGCTCTGGGGTGGTTGACTTGAAGATAGCACTCGTTGGCCTTGGAAAGAGTAACATGGCTCTATTTGAAAGACTCTGCAAAAAGTACG
>JALVXE010000145.1 GCA_027038385.1 Thermotogaceae bacterium | reverse complement strand
AGGTCTATCTCCTCACCGCTCGAGCTTTTCGACAGAGAGTCATACTCGAGCGTGAAGACCACATCGTCTGATATGAGAAACACTCTTCTCGATCCTCTCTTTAAATTCAGCACCTTTTGAAGGTCGACAACCGGAAGGATCCTATTCCCCTTGAGGTAAAATCCGGCGACCTCCCCGAACGGGAAGGGGTTGTAATCGATTCTCTCCTTTATTAGGTACCTTCCATCCAGCCTGACAAACTTGTTTCCAATCCTCAGAACGAAGTCCACGGCAGATCCATCCCGAATACAAAATACAGATCGAAGGATTTCTGCGGATACCTGTAAGCGTACCCAAACTCTATCTCCCCGAATATCGGCGTGGCTATTCCAAGCCCGATCCCAGAGCTCCAGACGAAATCCTTAGATTTCCCGGCATCGTAAAAGAGAACCAAATCCACCGGGATCTCCTGATCGTATATCCTATACCTGAGCTCTGCAGCTCCCCTCATCACCTCGCTTCCAGAAAGGCTCTGGCCCCTTACAGAATCTCTCGGTGATGGAGTGATCTCCCCACTCCCCTTAAGGACCTTTCCATAAAACTCTCTGAAAGCCGCGTGGAACTTCCAGTATATCGGAAAATGTATCTCTCCAGATTGCATCAGCTCGTAAGACTGATCGCTCTTTAAAATCCCGCTGATCGTGAAGATCTCCTTCGTTCTGAAACCAGAAGTTGGAAGGAACGGAGCGTTTCTTGTGTCAAAGTCATGCGACAAACTGAGCTCCAAATCCCTGCTTTTTTCTGAGAAATCATACGAATAATCATACGAATACTTGGATGAAACTCCGAATACGTTATCAAATATCGGAAGAGTCCGGATCGATCCCTTCACGTAGATCGTGGAAGTCGAAGACGTGGCGTCCGATGTGTAGGTATACCCAAAGCCGCTTCCCAAACTGATCGGAGCGTCAAGCGGCCTTGGAATCGAATACCCAATCTGCACGATCTTTTTATCGATCCCGAGGTTTAATGAAAGAGAAACATTCTGGCCATATCCAAACGGGTTTATCGTCGATAGCTGGAGCTGCCCCATAAGACCTTCCCACCAGGCCTTTCCTTCACCGGGCGGTCCCCAGCCGGCTCCTCCCATGAACTGAAACCTCTTTTTCTTCTCCGTGAGCTTTACGCGCAAAGTAACGCTTGTAGATTCCCTATCTCCAAGAGGGATGATATCGACCTTATCAAAATATCGAGATCTTGAAAGGGCGGCGTAGGTTGATACAAGAGAGCTCTTTTTCAAAGGATCGCCGATCTTGAAAGACACGAGATCTTTTACCAATATGAGCTTTGTGTGCCTGAACGGGCAAGAATCTCTCTCGCTTTTCACTATGCAGCTCTCTCCACCTTTTTCAAACTCGTACTCAACGCTTGAGATCCTTTTCTCGTACACCTTGAAAATCGCCACATTCCCTTTAACCGATACATCAACCCTGCTCATCATATAGCCCCTGTCTTTGTAAAGATCTAAAAGCTTCTGCGCTTTCATCAAAACTTCCATGCTGTCAAGCTCCAGCTTCCCGCTCCATCCAAGAGCTTTTCTTATCTCGCTCTCTTTTAAAAGAGAAGCCCCTTCTATCTTTAAAGAGAGTTTTCTCTTCCCGTCAAAAAGCTTTCTAACCTTGACGGAAAAAACAAGATCGACAAGATTCGCATTCACATTCTTTTTTACCTTCTCTACCTTTAAATTGACGCTCTCAAAATAGACCTTATCATGAAGGGTTTTAATCGCCATCTGGATGCTTGAGAGTTTGGGATAGTAGTCTTTTTTGTTTAAAAACCACTTCATCCAAAAAGGAGCTCTTTGATAGTCTTTGTAAAGCTTCAAACTTAGCTCTTTTTTTAGCGAACCTTCATCTATTCCATCTAATCCGTCAAATTTGACATCCCAGAGCGCGTATTCTTTTATGTGGATTGTGAGCGTCCCTTCACCTATCTCTGGATAAGCCTCTATCA
>JALVXE010000144.1:530-1996 GCA_027038385.1 Thermotogaceae bacterium | reverse complement strand
ATATATGTGGAAGTTGTAATTATCATCAACTGGTGATGAATTCCGTTACATATTATGCGAAAGTTCAATCTCTTCTCTTCTTTAAAGCTTCATAAGAGAATATTCCGGCGAGTGCAGAGCTTGCGCTCAAGATTCTCTTATGTGTTTCCATACTCAATCCATGCAGGCCGACAAGCGGCTTGGTCCTATCTGAAAACGGCGCGGAATCTTTGAAAAGATGCATCATTGCTCCGAACCAAAGTCCTCCTATGAGTACATCTGAGTACTCCTTTTTGAAATCGTAGAGTTTTTTCCATATCCCTTCATATCCTTCTTTTACCATCTCTTCTGCGACATTGAGAATGAATCTTATCGAGAATTCTGTGAAGAGTGGCAGAATTATCGTATGAGATACTATATTTCTATGATGACCTATTCCAAGCTTGAGGTCGGTGTCTGGTATTCCGCCTTCAAGATCAAATCCTCCTTCATAGATGAGAGCAGTCGTTGAAAAGACGGCCATTTTTGAGACTTTTCTTAAAAATTTTCTTCTGTCATTTTTGAAATTATCTACCAGTTCGATAGAAAAGTTTTTTACATCGTATATCAACCTCTCTGCTTTGTTTAAAAAAAGCTTTCCAACTCCCTTTAGACCGTCTTTTTTGAAAGTACTTACAACCTTTCTAGCTCCATTTACAGTGGATGTGATAAAACTCTCCATGCTGATCAGCTTCGATCTTATTACTTCCCTTACCGCACCCTTTGCACTTTTCGATATGATATCCATCATACGCCTATTTCCTAAAACTCGATATGCGTCTAGCAGATTCGAATGGAGAGTCTTAACCGCTATCTCCCCCAAAATCTCACCTCCTTTTGAATTTCCGACATACACTCACCTCCCAAAAAATATGTATACACTTTCCGTGCCAAAATGAGTTTTTGATATAATGAAGCAAAAGCTGATATGGAGGTATCAAGATGGATTTTTCAGAGATAGAGAGGCTTTTTCACATGATCTCGGAATTCTTCCAAGAGGATCTCGGTGAAGTTGAAATAGAACCAGTTGGGGATATAAAAGGTGGAGGAAAGATATGCAAAATATTTCTCGATGAAGTAGAGAGAGCTCTTGTTCCATTGATGTACAGAAACGAAGAAGGAGTCTATAAGGCGTTCGACAAAGAATTTGTATCACCGTTTGTAATCGTTCCATTTACGGAAAAAAAGGGGAATAGAAATGTCCTTATTGGAAGAAATTTCGAGCCAGCTGAGACGGATGAGAGATCGATAGATTTTTCAAAGATCATCGTCGCCCCGATGTATTATCTTTATGTAGCGGCAGAGCTGTTTCGAGCCGCCCGCAGTGGAAGAAAGAAAAGTTTTGAGATATTTGAGATGAAGGTTTCAAAAGTCTTTGGAAAGGAATCTTCGGTGTTTTTCTCTCATCCCAAATCAAGATCAAGCAAGAGAAAGCTATTTTTCAAAGG
>JALVXE010000144.1:0-520 GCA_027038385.1 Thermotogaceae bacterium | reverse complement strand
TTTTGAGGAATATTTCATGAAAAACAAGCTCGTCTTCCCATGGGAGAAAGTTAGCGAAGAGTACCGTCTCCCCAACGAAACCCACATAGGGAGAGTCGATCTTTACGAAACCCCAGAGAGTGAAAAGATAGGAATGATACTAACAATACTTGAAGGTTCTTATGACCCGGAAAGTCTGTCATTGAAAGAGACTGATAAAGTTACTGGAAAATCTACCTCGTTTATACCTTTCATCAGACATTCGGATGGTGCGCGAATAGAAATGGGTTCGAAGAACCTGAAGCAGGTACTCGTCGTGGAAAGTGCGGAAAGCCCTCTGATCGGACCAGATGAGAGAGTTGGTGTGAACGCACTCGTCGCGTACTCACTGTACTATGGCTACAATTTCGAAGATGGAATCGTTGTCAGCAGGTCGTTTGCTAAGAAAATGAGAGCAGTTGTAAAAGAAGAGAGAAAATTAGAATTCGAAGCTCCAATTATGAAGAACTTCAAAGAGGTAAAAGAGGGAAATAAAAGATAT
>JALVXE010000143.1 GCA_027038385.1 Thermotogaceae bacterium | reverse complement strand
AGGGTTTTGGAAAGATTGCAGTAATAGCTCCTCCGGAACTCATGAGATACTGGGAAGAGCTCCTGATGATGTACAATCTTGAGGGGAAGGTCTTCTCCGCAGGGCTCCTTCCCCGAAAGGAGTCCTCTCCCGACAGATACAGAGAAATGGAAAGTTACATGAAAACCGTCAACACTGTTCTGGTCGATGAGTCGCATCACTACACGAATCCTTCTACGAAGTCCTACAGAAACCTCCAGGAACTGCTCCTCGGAAAAAAGGTAATACTGCTAACAGCAACACCTTACAGAAAGCAGTATCGGGATATCATCAACCAAATAAGACTTTTCAGGCCAGAGAAAAAGCACCCATTCCCCATCACACCCCAGACATGGGATGACCTTGCAAGGGCTATCGAAAAGGGGGAAGTTGAACCATCATACGTGCTGAGAGAGATAATGATAAGAAGAACCCGCTATGATATCCTAAGGCTTTATGGGGGAAAAGATAACTGTATCAAAGTCAGAAACAAAAAACTATGTTTCCCAGAAAGAAAGCTAGAACCCATTGAATACGCTATTTCAGAGGTATATCCTCTAGAAAAGGTTCCCAAGAATCTAATTAACCAAATAGCCACTGGCTCTTCAATCAAACCCGAGGACATTTACACTCTCTTCCTTGCGG
Organism: Thermotogaceae bacterium; assembly: GCA_027038385.1. Lineage (GTDB taxonomy): Bacteria > Thermotogota > Thermotogae > Thermotogales > Thermotogaceae > WGAO01. The sequence continues at coordinate 1,333 of JALVXE010000143.1, read as the reverse complement.
GAATAAATTCGATGAAATACTCTAGATTTGCCCTATATGACTATGTTAAGCCCAAGTTCAGAAATAAGAGCCCCTACACAGATTTATCAAACGTAGGCAAAAGCCTCCGGGGTATTGAAAGAATACTGTACCTCAAACGCCTCGAAAGCTCATGGTATTCCATGTATCAGACCCTTCACAGGGACGTAATTAAAACGAAGAACTTTCTCAATTTTGTAAAACATGGCTTCATTCCAGCAGGTGAAGAGTTCAGCGAGGTTATACTAGGTAGGATTAACGGAAGCGAACCTCATGTATTGGATGATCGGGAAGTGGAGGAGTTCATCAACACTTACATGAGCGTCAAAGAGCCGGTGTACAAAGCCGATGCCTTTGAACTTAAGAGGCTCATTGAGGACTTGGAATATGATCTTAGAAAACTCGAAGCAATGGAAGCCGTGCTAAAGCCCCTCAAGGAGTACCTAGAAGTCCAGCCCTGGAGAGATCCAAAACTGTCTAAGTTAGCGGGAAAAATAGACGACCTGATGTGGAATGGAAAGAAGAAGATCCTGATCTTCAGTGAATTCGAAGAAACCGTGAGATGGATCTACGAATCGTTGGCCAAGCTTGGATACACAGAAAAATACTCCATCGAAATGGTCAGCTCCAACACTAAAGGGGTACTCGACAAGGTTCGTAGATTCGCCCCTAAATCTAACAACTACGAAACCGAGGATGAGATCGACATCCTCATCTCCACTGATGTTCTCAGCGAAGGCCTAAATCTTCAAGATGCCAACGTAGTCATCAACTACGACCTGCACTGGACTCCGATCAAGTTGATACAAAGAATTGGTAGGATCGACAGAATCGGAACGGAACACGATACAATCTATGTGTACAATTTCTTCCCCGAAAAATCTCTCGAGAAAAACCTAGGCCTTCTAGAAAAAGTTAGGAGAAGGGTGCTTGAATTTAATCTTGCACTGGGAGCGGACGGCAAGATCCTCGAAGAAAGCGAGGAATGGAACCCTTCCGCAATTGAAGCAATATACGGAGGGAAAATTGAAGAACTCGAGAAAAGTGTTGACACTCTGTCTGTAACAACACTAGCAGAGAAGCTCGTCAGAGAATTCAAAGAGCAATATGAAGAACAGTTTAAGAAGATAATAAAAAGATACTCTATGAGAAGCGTAATCAAGTATCTAGGCTTTGACTATTACGCATTTTTTGTCTGTAGCGACGGAATTATGGCTCAGTACTTTATTTATAGAAAAGTAGAAGACATGTGGATACCCGAAAACATTCCACTTGAAAAACTTATAAGCACAACAGGAATAACAGAAAAGTCCGA
>JALVXE010000142.1 GCA_027038385.1 Thermotogaceae bacterium | reverse complement strand
GTACGGGAACGACTTTCCCGTTTTTGAAGTATGCGAAGACCTCACCTTCAAAGGTGTCTATCTCAAACCCATTTCCTTCTTGTATTACGGCGAACTTGGTACCTCTGACTCCTGCCGTTACGGAGTCCGTCTTTATCACGAACTTCTCACCGCTTGAGAGTAGTTTCCTTACCATGCTGAAAGTCTTGCCCTTGTACTGCTTCAGGACTATCGCGTATCCATTATCAACTTTCACAAGCTTTTCTATCTTCAGCTGTGTATCGCTCAGAACTTTCGTCTGAGATTTATTTGGGAATTCTATTATCGCGTACGAATCACCGACCGTGAGTATCGAACACCCTTGCTTCAAAACCAATCCTTCATGAACTGGCTCCCAAACCTCAGAATTTGGAGCCTTGTAGGCTACGCTCCCCTTGAACTTTATAACCTGAGCCGTCGCTTCCTCACCGGTTATCTCGTGTGATAGGACGTTCACGACCGTCGTCGCAACGCTGTCACCACTCACAAAGCTCAGAGAATACTTTCCAGTGGCCATCGGGGCTATGTAATGAACCGTTGCTTCCTTGTCCACCTTCATACCGACTATCAGATCGAGTTCTTCGAAGCCCCCAGCGTTGAAATTCACCATCACGGTCCCGGAAGTCGGATTTCCTTCGTCATCTGTCAGGCTGAGTTTTATAGCAACCACTCCTCCTTCTTCCACGCTCACGCTCGTTGGAGCGGCTGTTATCCCAGCGAAAGACGATATTCCAAGGATGATCATCAAAATCACGAGATACCTCATGAGAACACCTCCCAAATTGTTGTCAGAACCGCACTCACCATAAGAGAGAAGATCACATCTTTTCTCCACCTGTAGACCTTCCCACATCCAAAAACTCCAACGAGAAAAACCAAAATCATGATCCAGACGTTTCCAATCCAAGGCAGAACGCCCCTGAAAACGTACCCAAGAACGTCCCTTCTGTACCCACCACTATTAAAGACTGTGTGAAAGAGGATTCCGATCAAATAAGCGTTGAATATAGAAAAAGCGAATCTATAGGATATCCACTCTGGAAGCCAAAAAGAGACGTTTTTGAAAACGGGAATGAACATCAGAATTATCAGAACGTGGACCGCTTGATCCACCGAATATCCAATCCATCCCTTAGATGAAAGCCTGATCTTCGCAATGTCGACGATGTAGTGAAGAGCTCCTATTCCGAGCACTGCCAAGAGCTGATTCCATCCAAACCCCTTGCCATAGACGAAGACAATGTGACTCGTCGTCACCAGGAGAACGTGCAAAAGCAGTACTAGCTTGTTCTTGAGCTTTCCAACGGCTATCCATCCGTTTTGAAGAACGTAATCTCCAAAAAGATGTCCTAGATATAGATGAACGAAAGCGTTCAGCAAATCATTCACTCCTTATAACCTTCAGTATATCTGGAGGAAACTTCTTCTCTAGAACCTCGAATATGTATTCATCGCTCTCGCCCAGGACCTTCCTCGAGGAATACTCGTCGAAGAATCCAACGACGAGGGCTATCCTAGGTATCTTCCTCCCTTTCAACCCCTTCGGATATCCGCTTCCATCTATCCTCTCGTGATGGTAAAGAACGGCATCGAGTATCTCCTTTGGGAGCTCTTCGATGTTCTTCAGTATCTCGTAGCCGTACTCCGGGTGCTTCCTGTATTCTTCGAACTCTTCCGGTGTCATCTCGAAATCAGGTTTTGAGAGTATCGAATCCCTAACACCTATCTTTCCGACATCGTAAACGCTGAGTGCTAATTTCAATATTTCGGGACGATCGTATAGCCTTCCTCCGAACTTTTTGAACAGATCCTCTCTTATTCCCTTTGCCTCCTCACCACCCTTGATCCTCTTTTCAAGAGCATCCGCGAGGACTTCGAGTGAGCTCTCAAGAACCTCTCTGCTCCTCTTAGCGAGTATGAACCCCTCTGACAGTGACACGAAAGCGTCCAGAATTTGCAGAAAACTGACGAAAAACTTCGGATCTATCGATCCATACATAAT
>JALVXE010000141.1 GCA_027038385.1 Thermotogaceae bacterium | reverse complement strand
ACCCTCTTGTAGTCGAACGGAATGTGTCCAACTTGAGAAGCTGTGGAATCCACGAAACTCCCTGTCATCCTGCTGATGAAGTATCCGCTCATCTGGAGCACCTTGTGAGTCCTCTTCCAAATGTCTGGCTCGTTCTGTCTGACCCAGTTCACCTTGGCTTGCCTGTAAACGGATCTTATAACGCTTTTCGCTCCAACTAACGTATAAAAGAGATTCATGAAGAAAGGAAGCTTCAAATCGTAATCCGCGAGTCTGTGATCGAGCCACAGAATGGCCCTTCTCACGGGCTTTCCGTCCCTGTCTACGAAAACGAGGGAATCCCTCTGTGTCGTCACTGTGATAGCTTCCACTGAGTTTTTTCCATCCAGAGAAGACGCCATTTCAACGAATCTAGTGAATATCTTCTCCACGTCGACTTCCGCCCACCCGGGCTTTGGAGAAATGTAAGGGGGATCATACTCCTCACTTGCCTGTGAGATGATCCCACCATTCTCATCCATTATCGATACCTTGAGTCTTTGGGTTCCGACATCGACTACCAGAACACTCATTTTTCAAGGATTTTTCTTATGTTCTCCTCGTAAGGCGGGTATATAACTCCTTTTTCCGTTATTATCGCCGTCACGAGCTCGTGTTCTGTCACGTCAAAAGCGGGATTTTTAACCTTGATTCCCTCAGGAGCAATTCTCCTTCCACCGCAGTGAGTAACCTCATCCGGATTTCTCTCCTCTATCGGTATCTCATCCCCGCTTTTAAGAGATATGTCTATCGTGCTCGTTGGAAGGGCAACGTAGAAAGGTATGTTGTGTCTTTTTGCAAGGACCGCTAGAGAATAAGTCCCTATCTTGTTCGCGACATCACCGTTCGCCACCACTCTATCCGCTCCAACGATAACCATATCGACTTCTCCCTTTTTCATCATCCAGCCGGCCATGTTGTCCGAGATAACGTAGGAATCTTCTATCCCGTATTTCAAAAGCTCCCAAGCAGTCAACCTTGCACCCTGAAGGTATGGTCTTGTCTCATCGGCGAAAACCCTTATCTTCTTTCCCTGCTCGTGTGCGGTTCTTATAACACCAAGAGCCGTCCCGTAATCGACCGTAGCTAAAGATCCCGTGTTGCAGTGAGTAAGGATCGTCATGCCATCTTTTATAAGCTCCGCACCATTTCTTCCAATAGCTTTGTTCATCTCTATATCTTCCTGCGCGATCTTTATAGCTTCTTCTTCAAGTCTTTCAACTATTCCGTCTATCTTTCCAAAATTCCTCATCGTCTTTTCCATTCTCTCAAGAGCCCAGAAAAGATTCACAGCGGTTGGTCTGGTGCTTGCCAGAACTTCTCTGACCTTTTTCATCTTCTCGATGAAATCTTCCCAGCTTCCGGAGTTCTTTGCCACCTCCTTTGCTCCAAGCGCATATCCGAAGGCAGCCGTCGCTCCTATGGCGGGAGCTCCCCTGACGATCATCTTTTTTATAGCTTGGGCTACTTCTTCATAGCTTTTGCATGGAACGTATATCTCTTCTAAAGGGAGCTTTCTCTGGTCTATTAGATGGAGCGTCCAGTCTTTCCATTTCATAGTTATCGTGTCGATCAACGCAATCCCTCCTCCGTGTTTTGTGCAAACGGATTTTATCATAAATGATATACTACTCTACCGAGAGTAACTCACGGGGGTGTGAAATTGCTCTTCGATCCGCGTCCGAAAACGAAAAGAGAAGATCTCTTCGACAGAGAAAGAGAGCTCGGCGAGCTTTCAAAACCAAGTCCCCTAACGCTGCTCTTGGCTCCAAGAAGGTACGGAAAGACATCGATATTGAAGGTCTTTCTCGAAAATATCCCGCACGTATACCTTGACTGCAGGGGGATCACATCCGAAGGATCTTCAAAAAGGATTTTTTACACAACCTTTCAGTCTCAAGTTAACAAGCTCTTGAGAAAAGAAAAGGGAATTCTCAAATTTCTGAAAAAGATCAAAAGCTTGAACATCATGGGAGTTGGAATCGATCTGGAACATAGCAACAAAGACTTCACCATGATAGAAATTCTCGAAAAGATCCAGGAATGGGCAGAATCGGAAGGAAAAGATATCGTCATCGCTTTTGATGAAGCTCAAAACTTGAGATTCTTCAGAAGAAGGGGCGGAATAGATTTTTCGGAGCTCTTCGCGTACGTGTACGATAACTTCAGCAGGATAAGGATGGTGCTAACCGGATCCGAGTCTGGGATACTTCTGGACTTTCTGGATATCGAGAATCCCAACTCTCCGCTATTTGGAAGAATTGTAAAGGAAGTGAGAGTCTCAAAATTCGAAAGAGAGCAATCTGTAGAATTTCTCAGAGAAGGATTCAACCAAGCGAAGATGAAAGTGGGAGAAAGTGTGATCGAAAGAGCGGTCGATGAACTCGACGGAATAGTGGGATGGCTCGTCATGTTCGGAAATGCGGCAGTGTTGGATGGAAAAGCCGATTTGGAGACTGTAGATAGAGTAAAGGACATGGCGATCGAGATGGTGAGATCGGAGCTTGAGAAGCTCTACTCTTGGAGTGAGAGGTACAGATACATTCTCAAGAGTGTCGTCTTCGGAAGCAGAAATTGGAAATCCCTGAAAGAAGCCCTTCAGATAATTGAAGGAAAGAAAATCCCGGACGGATCTTTAGCAAGAGATCTGAAAAGACTCGTGGATATGGGATACCTGAGCGTCGTCTACGACAGAAGGAAATTCTACATAATAAACGATCCAATATTGAGAGAAGCCGTGGTGAGATAGAATTCAAATGACTGTAACAAACAACCTCCTCAACTGAGAGAAATTCCATCATCTTCCTTCACAAACGCCCCATCACCCCTGCACTCGACCGCTTCCATCCCTCTAAGGTTCGATTGAAACCCGTAAGATACGCATGGATATTATAAACAAAGAACAGGGGTCTTTGTCAAAGACCCCACTTGTTAAATTGGCTAAAGCCCAGGAAAACATTACTGCAAAAAGATTGTGACTTAATTTCACACCACAGGTAAACCTTCCGGGGTTTTGGGTATCATTGGGGGTAGTGAAACTAACTTTCTAAATGAGCATGGATAGAAGAAAAGATACTCTTGTGTCTAATGTGTGAAGTGATTTCACTAATATAATCATGAAAATTTCGTATGACAAATTTTTATATGCGAATTATAGGCATGATAAATAATTGAAGCAAAAAAATGTTTCACAAAATCGAAAATAGTTATCTTTTGAAAAAAACACTATATATGGGTTTGTACGCAGACTCTCTTTCCATAAAAAGCGATTCCTATGGGGATCACCTTATACCCGAGCCTTTCGTACTTCTCTCTGTATCCTTTCTTTTCTATCTGATCGATTGCTTCTTTTGCCGCTCTTTCTATCTCATCTTCCTTATCCGCTCTCTTTAGCTCCATCACCAGAGCGTACTCTCCATATCTTCTATCTTTCGGATAGATAGCAACATCTACCCTTCCATATCCAGATTCACTCTCAGTCTCTACTATGTATCCATTCGTTCCAAGTGAGAGCATACCAAGGACAAAGGCTTTGTATACTCTTTCTGCATCATCATATCCGATATCGAAATAACTCAAAGAGCTTGACAGGTACCTTTTAAGTATCTCGATGAATTTATCCACATTTCCTTTCATAGCATCTCTTAGCGCTCTTATGAAGCTATACATCATAACCTTTGTCTTTCCTTCTATCCAGTTAGCTACAGACTTTTTATAGAACTCTTCTATCTCTTTGTTTGGGATAGAAACACTATATTCACTTCTGGACATCTGAACAGCGTTTAAATACCCTGCATTTGCAAGGAGAGTCCACACACCAGAGGGAAGCTGATCTATCTCTCTAAGGGAAAGAAAAGGATCTATCGGGACAATAAGTTCTTCTTTTGACAAAAGCTTATCAAGGTCTTCCTGAAGGAATGGATTGGTTTCTATCTGTTTTATGATCAGGTCATTACTTGATGTATTTATCCAGTATGGCTGGAGAGCATTCTCTATGCTCACACCACCGATCCTTTCATGGATGTATTTGATAACGCTCCATGGGTTGTAGATGCCTTCAACGCCACCGAATACGTAGCCGTTGTACCAGTCTCTAACGGCGTTGATGTCACTTTCCAGTCCATAATATTTGAGCATATCGAAGACTTCATCTTCAGTGAAACCGAAATGAGTTTGCATATAGGGAGAGAAGATAGTGTATTCCTGAAGGTTGTTAAGGCCAGAGAAAATGGACTCTTTAGCTACTCTGTAAACACCTGTCAGGATGGCAAATTCAAGGTATGGGTTATCTTTAAGTGCTGCTGTTAGAAGGTCTCTCATGAAAGCAACCATGTTTTCGTAGTAATCTGCGTCTCTATGCTGATACGTATAAGCTGCTTCTATTGGAACGTCGTATTCGTCTATTAAAAGGATGACTTTCTTTTTGTGATGTCTATATAGAGCTTCTGTCAGGACTCTCAATGTTCTGTCGTATATCTTTGCATTTTTCTTTAAGTATTCCTGTTTGAGCACGTTGATCTTTTCGTCAGTTATGTCTTTCATGCTTAAAAACACATCCATAGCCAAATCTTCAAGTAGTGTTTCTATAGAGATCTTCGCTTCTTCCCAGTTTGTTTTCTTGACGTCTTTAAACGATACGAACACAACGGGATACTTATGATAATGCTCTTTGACGAATTCTTTCTCATCCATTATCCTCAAGCCACCAAATAGATCTTTCCCATCTATTGAATAGAATTCTCTTATCATGTCCATGTTGAGTGTTTTTCCGAATCTTCTTGGGCGCGTGATGAGTTTTATCTTTCCTGATAATTCGTGTACATCCATGATCAATGGAGTTTTATCTACATAGTAATAATTATCGTTTATCATTTCTTCGAAGTTGCTCACGCCTATTGGAAGTCTTTTCATATGTATCACCTCGATATGATTATCCCACACAGGTTTAAGTTACGGAGAATTTATGATCTATATCTTCTATATTTTCGAAAAATTCCCTTATCCACTCTCTTATCTCTTTCTAAAGGCATTTAGCTTTTCTTCAGAGCTACCCGTTACGGCTGACGGATCTTCAAAACTTCTGTGAACATAATATTTCCCGCCGGGGAAATAAGGACATTCTTCTTTTGCGCTATCACATACGGTCACCACGTAGTCTATTTCCATATCGAGAAATTCGTTTACGCTTTTTGAGTAATGACTCGAGATATCTATTCCTATCTCTTCCATGGCTTTTATTGCATATGGATTTACGAAGGTCGGATGAGTACCCGCGCTGAATACTTCATACTTATCCCTGTACATCGCTCTAAGAAGTCCTTCTGCCATCTGAGATCTTGCAGAGTTATGAGTACATATAAACAACACTCTTTTCTTTTTCAACACAGATCACCTTCCCACGTTTTTTCAATTTGAATTTTAACATCTATCGAAAATTTGGATATTTCATCGCAAAGTGATATCATAGTGACCAGAATTTTGGTCAGGAGGATCGACGTGAAGATAGAAAGCATTATTTTTAAAAGTCTCGCAGATGCCAAGGCGAAATTTTCAAAAGTGGTGGAGGAAAGCAAAATTCGGGACATAATAGTTACGAAAAACGGTGTCCCAGTCGTGGCTATCATAAACTACGAGAAATACGCGAGGTTAATGAAGTTTATCGATGAAATCAGGGACATCTACCTTCTGGACATAGGTGATCCTTCCGTGAAGAATGTACAGATCGATTTTGATGAAAATGAGGAGGTGTGAAGATGGCTGAAGTTAGGCTGGAGCATGTGTGGAAGATATACGACAACAAAGTCGAAGCGGTTAAAGACGCAAATCTGACGGTTGAAGACAAGTCATTTGTGGTGCTCCTTGGACCTTCTGGTTGTGGTAAGACAACGACTCTCAGGATGATAGCGGGACTGGAGGAGATAACCAGGGGAAAAATCTACATAGATGGTAAAGTTGTCAACGATGTTGAACCAAAGGATAGAGACATAGCGATGGTCTTTCAGAACTATGCGCTTTATCCACACATGACGGTTTACGAAAACATGGCCTTTGGATTGAGACTCAGGAAGTTTCCGAAAGATGAAATAGACAGAAGGGTCAAAGAAGCCGCCAAAATACTGGGAATCGAGCATCTCCTTGATAGAAAACCAAGGCAGCTCTCAGGAGGTCAGAGGCAGAGGGTTGCAGTTGGAAGGGCGATAGTCAGGGATCCAAAGGTCTTCTTGTTCGACGAACCTCTGTCGAATTTGGACGCAAAGCTCAGGGTTCAGATGAGGGCAGAACTCAAGAAGCTCCACCAGAGACTCGAGGCTACGATCGTATACGTTACGCATGACCAGGTGGAAGCTATGACTATGGCGAACAAGATAGTAGTCATGAGAGATGGAAGGATACAGCAAATAGGCGATCCGCACACCATATACAACAAACCGGCGAACATATTCGTCGCAGGATTCATAGGCTCACCTCCGATGAACTTCGTGAAGGCGAAGATCGCCAGAGGAGAAGGAGGACTTTGGGTTCAGACTTCCGGGTTTAAGGTCAAGGTTCCGAAAGACTTTGAGGATACCCTTTCGGAGTGGATAGATAAAGATGTGATGTTCGGAATAAGGCCTGAGAATGTCTACGACAAGATGTTCGCGTTCGCACCGAAGGAGGAGAACACGGTCGAAGGCCTCGTGGATGTCGTCGAGCCTCTCGGAAGCGAGACGATTCTTCACGTCAAGATAGGAGAAGATATGATAACCGCAAAGGTCGATCCAAAGACAAGAGCTCAAGAAGGACAGAAAATAGACCTCGTCTTCGACATGGAGGCGATGCACGTCTTTGATCCGGAGACGGAGAAAGCGATAATATGAAAACCGTCCCCAATAGGGGACGGTTTTTTCACTCTTTCATTGAATACTCGATGAGGTAGTAGTTCCCATCCGACGAGGAGTTGTATATCAATACCCCCTTATCTTTGAAGACATTAAAGAACAGCTTATCTCCACTAACAGAGCGAGCGGATCCGGAAGTTGCGACTAAATTCCCGTCTTTATCAAAGACGACGATAGGACTGTCATCTCTGTCATCGAATTCTGACTTTGCGAGCGTCCATAGTCTTCCTTCAGAGTCAACGCCGTATCCCGCTGGAGCGATGGAGATGTAACCATATTCCGAAGTGTACGGCATGCGCGTTGCCTCTTTAACAACTCTCAGATCTTCATCAAGAATCGCATACCAAGTTTTGTAGGTGCTTTGCATCCAGTTATCCAATTTGGAGAAGATAAATAGGATTTTATCCGAATAAGGTATCACATATTCATGTGCCATGTTGGCATCACTCTCATGAACCAATCCAGAAGCAATGCTTAAAGTATTCGGGTCAATTTTGAGAACGTATTCTTCCGTTACTTCTCCCTTGGACGCGTAGATATAACCATCTTCTCCCATTTCCATGTTGTCGAAAGCCCCGTTTTCTATGTAGATGGAATTTACCGTGGCACCATTTACGACTTTCACCAAACGACTTTTGTGATCAAACTCCACGAAATCGAGCGGGCCGCCGGTTTTAACCAGGTACATGAACGCTCCGTCTGTATCGGCCTTATTGATAGTTACCGAATTGTCACTGAAAGTTATAACGCAAGTTTTTCCCATCTCGTCTGGATTTGAATCCGGCAAATAGAGAACATCGCCGTAGTTCCGGCTATCAGACAAAGAAAGAGAGCCTTTAACACCACATTCGTTTGTGAGATCCAACTTTTTTACACCCGCTGGTGTTCTATAGTAAAGGTAATTAGTGCTGTTATAAGCATCTCCATCTACAGAATAGACCACCCAGACGTGATCTTCATCAACCCCGCCGACTTCCTTTATGAATGGAGAGAGATACCCCTCCATCTTTGGAGCAGAGTAGACCTCGTACTCTTTCACGACCGTTCCATCGGGCAACGAGAAAACTTTAAGGTAAAGCGTAGAAGAGCTCTCCGAATTTTCCCAAACTCCGTACACCAAATGCTCGTCATCCAATTTGTAGGCCCTTCCAAAACTTCCAGCTGGAGCTAAAAATACGGGAGTCGACCAGTTCAAAATCGTGGGCTTATTTGTAGCTGATACGCCAGAGCTTGTAGAAGTTGATCCAGACGTCGATGACGATTCTGGTGTTTCCGATCCACCACTTTGAGTTAACCGACCCTCGCAGGATACGAGAAAAAGGATCAAGAATACGAGCAACACAGGTAATAACCTTTTCACCTGTAAGCACCCCCCTAACGTTTTTAATTTAGACTTTTCAAAGAAGCACCAGGTTCTATATAATCGGGATTGGAGGGATTCGGTGCTGAAGGTTGTGAAAATATCGGTTTTGTCGATCATCAACGCATTCATCAGCTGGATGGGCATATACCTCATCGTTTCCGGTATGCTCACAGGTCTTGGTGTGACGATCCTTATCCTCCTTTTGATATTGGACTACCTTGTTCTTAGTCCCAAAGGCTATCCCTACAGGTACACAATTCCCGCACTTGTCCTTTTATTCATACTCGTCATATACCCAATATACTTCACCGTGAAGACCGCCTTTACTAACTACGGTACAGGCCACGTCATGACGAGGCAAGAAGCTATAGAGCGGTTGATATACGATCCGAACTACATATACACCACGGAATCCACTCCATCTTGGAACTATTCCGTCTACACGTCGAGTGCTAGATACTTTGTGATACTCTTTGAAAAAGGAAACGAAAAATTCATAGCCTTTCCTCCAAAGCCCATCGTCAAGAGGGGCAGAGAGGTTCTACTCAGAAGGGGCAAACTGGAAAAAATCCCGTTCAAGGTTTTTCCAAAAGACGATCCAAGATACCTGGTTATCAACGGGAAAATCTATAGGAAGTTCTACGATCCTGATGACAAGACCACGTATGCAAACTCTGGAAAGTTCGGTGCGGACATCGTTCAGAATTACCTGTACAGATCTGAGTTCGTCACTCCAGACGGCGAGAAGATAGCCATCCGAATAGCCAGAGACGGTAAGTGGA
>JALVXE010000140.1 GCA_027038385.1 Thermotogaceae bacterium | reverse complement strand
CCATCCGTACCTTCTCATGTTGCTTGACGCCCTGTCCAGCGCAGATTCAACACTTGTTTTCACTTTGGAATATCCGTATTCCAGATCAACCGGTATTCCCGTCCTGTGAGAGACATCTTCCGACACACTCTTTACGAATTTTTCAGGATTTATATCTCTCTTCAGAATCGCCGAAAACACGTTCTCCCCCAATCTGACTATCAACTCTTCCCTTTGAAGGTTGTGCCTCATTGAAAAGGCGAGTGCTCGGATAACTTCGTCTCTCTTCTTGTATCCAAGAACTAGCCTTATCCTGTCAAGATCTCTAATCCTTATCAGCAGAACCGAGGAATATCCCTTGAGATCTGCCATCATCGATATGAATTTCTCCCTGTTTATAGATCCCGTGAGCCTGTCTATATCCAAATCCTTCCGCGGAATTCTCCTCATGAAGAATCCCAAAATCTTCGCAACGATTCTGAAGGCTTCTTTCTCATCCTCACTCATGCTGTCGTATCCATCAGTGAAGAACCCAACTATTCCCACCGTTTTTCTGGAGGACTTGATAGGGATTCCCAGAAAAGAAAGCTTCTCACCGCGGGAGGGTTTTCTGAGAGCTGAGAGCTTGTAACCGTCCTTTGAAAAATCCCAGAGGTTTTTCAGATAAAGCTCTTTTCCGTTGTCTGCGATGTAGCAGAGCATGCATTTCTTAGATAGGGGTATCGTCATGTCTTTGGCTATCGGTATATCGACCTTGACGAAGCTCATAACTATGAGGTCTTTATCCACATCGGCTATGAGAACTTCCACTCCTTCGTGGATCTCATCCAAAAGATCAGATATGCGATTAACAGATTCATAAACATCCACGTTCTCGTGAAACATTTGGAGGAGCCTATCAGAGATTTCTCGGACGGTTTCAAGCACACTTTCCCCTTCCCTTGCTCATCTTCCGGAGAGATTGTACACCAAAAATTGAGCACTCTTTCTCACTTCAGGGAGTTGTAATATAATCACTAAAGGTTATACTATAATCTCCACGCGACAGGGGGAGATAACATGGAGGAAGTGGACTTCTCAGAGGTTTTGAAAAAGATAGTGGACGAGGAGAGAAAATCTAGAGAATTCAGGGACTCTGAAAAGAAAAAGTTTGAAAAGAAAATAGAAGAGGAAAAGAGGGCTTTTGAGAAAGAGTTGGAGGAAAAGCTAGAGAGCCTCAGAGAAGAGCTTGAAAAGGAAATGAGCAGTCTGAAGTCAAAACTAGAGAAGGAATTCGAAGAGTTCGAAAGGAAGATCGAGGGAAAGTCAAAGAGCATAATGGAGGAATTTTCGAAGAGTTCGCCTGAATTCGTGAAAAGCGTTACCAGTAAGGTGATCGGTCTATGAGCGCCGTCGTGGGAAAGATCGGATTTCTCCTCTCAGAGCTACTAGAAGAGAAAGAAATGGAAGAGCTTCTTTCGTCTGGCTCAGTCCCAGAGATAGCCTCGAAACTCAGGAGGACGGCGTATGGTAAGTTTGTTCCAGATATCGAAGATATACACAGACGAGATCTTGAAGCCGCTATCCAGAAGAGATACAACTCGGAACTCGAGTCCCTTGAGAAATACTTTACGTTTCCAGAAAAGCTCATATTGAAACACGTCATGACAAGGTGCGAGATAGAAACCGTTAAGAAAGTGCTCAGAATACTGACCGCTGGCGAAGATATAGAGGACAGGTTTTTGGCGTGCCTTCCTGGCAAAAAGAGCTACTCAAGTGTTCAAGATTTCGTCTCGTCGCTCAAGGGAAAGCCTTACTACAGGATACTCTCATCTGTTCACGGAGCTGGTGGAAATTTGGCGAAGATGGAAAACTCCCTAGACTATTGGTACTTCTCACATCTTCTGAGGAAACTGAGGTTGTCCAGCCGGTCAAGAAGAGTCATAAAGCTCTTCAAAGACCAGGTCGATCTCATGAACATAATGTGGATATACAGAGCGAAGATGCTCTTTGGATATGAAAAGGAGAGGGTTATGAACCTGCTCCTACCATTCGGAAGGAGGTTCAAGACGAACCAACTCGATGATCTCGCATCTTCCAAGAGTGCCGAGGAGCTGGTTTCAAAGTTGAGGGGAACTCCCTATTATGAATATTTCGAATCCTCTCTCAAGAGTCTAGGGGAGTTTTTGATAGAAAGACACATCGACAGGTACCTTTACAGAAAATTCCTGACTCTTGTCAAGAACTACATGAACGATCTCGAAATGGTGATAGGATACATCCACCTTTTGGAATACGAGATGAAGAACATAGTCACCGTTATAGAAGCTGTCAGATACGGTATGGACAGAAGAACGGCGAAGGAGTATCTGGTAATCTGAGGGAGATGGAAGTATGAAGGAGAAGATAACTTCGATAGGTTTGATAACACACAAATCCCTTATGGAACCCATTTCGAAATTCTTCCTAGATTCCGAGAGCTTTGAAATAGTCCCTCTAAGAGAGGTATTCGACATAGATTTGAATTCGATGAACAGCAACCCTTATGAAGATTTCCTAAGAACCGTACATTCTCTCTACTCAGAAGTCGGGAAGACGCCAAAGCCGGCAACTTCCTCCATAAGTCTTCCGGTGGTTTTCAACGATAGGGAGTTCAGGGAGTTCGCGAGCGGATTGAAAGAAGAGATGGATAAGATAGATTCTGAGATCTCCCGTATAGAAAACGAGATCTCAGATCTCGACGACAAGATAGAAGCCGTCGAAGCCATCAAGGGATACGATGGAAGTGTCAAGGATTTGAAAGAGATGAGACTCGTCACGTTGAAAGTCGGGAGGATACATCTTGGGTACTTCGAGAGGTTCGTTGAAAGTGTAAAGGATCTCGACGTCATAGTCGAGAAGGTGAAGGATCAAGATAGGGTAGTCACGTGTGTAGTTGCTTATCCGACATCTGTTAAAGAGGATATAGAAAAGGTTTTCAAAACAGTCTCTTTCAAAGAACTCGAGCTTCCAGATTCGGAAGCAAACCCAACAGAGACACTTTACGAGCTCAAAGACGAGAAGAAATCCCTGAAGCTTGAGATAGAAGAGCTGAACTTGAGAAAGAGAGAGCTATTTTACAAAAACAGAAGGAACATATACAGGTACTACGACCTCGTGTTCGTTCTGAAAAACGTCTACGACGTGGTTATGAAATCCGGGATGACGGAGGAGTTTTTCGCGATAGTCGGATGGATAACGGAAGACGCGTTGAAAGATCTCAGAAAATTCGCCGGTGATTACGACGATGTGCTTCTGTTCGAAGACGTTGAAGTTCCATTGCAAAAACCAACAAAGCTCAAAAACCCGGGATTTTTCAAACACTTCGAGTTCTTGGTGAAGATGTACGGGGTTCCGAAGAGTGACGAGGTAGATCCAACCCCTATAGTGAGCATTCTCTTCCTGTTCTTTTATGGTTTCATGTTCGGCGATATTGGACACGGTTTGACGATATCTGCCATATCTTGGCTTTTGTACGCTAAAACCAGGGTAGACCTTTGGTACGCGATGGGATTTGCAGGATTGTCTTCCACACTCTTCGGGATCTTCTACGGATCGATCTTTGGATTTGAGATCATCCCGCCACTCATAGCCAGGCCCCTAGAGAGCATAAACAGCTTTCTAGAGGTATCGATAATCATAGGGGCGGGGCTAATAATCTTTGGAATGGTTTTGAACCTGATAAACAGAATCATGAGAAAAGAGTATGGTAGGATGCTCTTCGATCCAAACGGGATATCGGGTCTTGGACTTTACACGAGCGCTCTAGCTGGAACGGTTCTTTACATACAATCAGGGAAATTCCCGATCTACTTGGCGGTTGCAGCATTTGGATCCCTCGCGATGGTCTTTCTGTACTTCATAATATTCGAGGAAGGAAGCCTCGGAGAACGGTTCGTTCTTGCGTTTTTCGAAACTTTTGACAGGATAATAATGTTCTTCAGCAACACCTTATCGTTCATAAGGCTTGGAGCTTTCGCGATGAACCACGCTGGGCTCTTTCTAGCGTTTTACATAATGGCACAGATGAGCAAGAGTGGTGCTGGAGCGTTTACGTCGCTTCTTGTGGGAAATCTTTTGATAATATTCCTAGAAGGCTTGGTCGTATTCATACAGGCGGTCAGGCTTGAGTTTTACGAATTCTTCTCAAAATTTTACAGCGGGGACGGCAAGGAGTTCAATCCAATTAGATACAGAGGTCCTGAAGGAGGTGTTTATTGATGTTGGCAGTTCTTCTGGCAATTGGTGCAGTGGCAACGGTTATAGCTTTCGGGGTGTTCACACCGGAGCTCGACAGAGAAAAGGCACTTAAACTCTTCAAGGGTCTGGTCGGAGGAAGCATAGTGGTTATCGTGCTGGCGTTCATTCTCCTCATGACTCCATCCACAGCTCTCGCAGAGAGTACGCAGCAGGCAGCAGCAAGTAAGAGCGTCAACGGAAACGCGATGATAGGAGTTGCACTTTCAACAGGTCTTGCGGCTCTTGGTGCTGGAGTAGCTGTTGGTATGACCGGTGCTGCGGCGATAGGAGCGATAAGCGAAGACCCGAAGATGCTTGGAAGATCACTCATATTCGTTGGACTTGCGGAAGGAATCGCGATATACGGTTTGATCATATCGATAATGATCTTCGGGAGGGTCTAATCTAAATGAGATTCTTCCTGATAAGCGATAACATAGACACTCAGATCGGTCTGAGGTTGGCTGGGATAAGGGGTGTTGTTGTTCATGAAAGAGAAGAGGTTTTGAAAGTCCTCGAGGAAGTCCTGAAGGACAAGTCCGTCGGCGTGATCCTGATGACCCAGAAGATCGCACAACTCATCCCGGATGAGATAAGGGATCTGAAGCTGAACGCTTCTTTACCACTCGTTTTCGTGATACCGGATAGGCACGGATGGAAAGGAGAGAAGAACTTCATAACTAGATACATAGAAGAAGCGATTGGGGTGAAGATAAGTGGAGAGAGTGGATAATCTCCTGAAACTCGAGAAGATATTGAACGTGATATCCGAGAGTATCAAGATGGAGCTCGAGGATTTCAAAGCCCTCAAGAAGGAGGAATTGGAGAATTTCAAAAAGAGCAAGGAAGAGGAATTCCAGAGAAAGCAGGAAGAGATGAGAAGGGAATTCGAGAAGGAGATGGAGAAGATAAAGAAGCTTCACGATTCCAAGGTATCGCTCCTTTTGTCACAGGAAAAGTCGCGTTTGAAATCGGAGATGTTCTCAAAGATAAAAGAGGACGTGGCTAATTTTGTGAAGGGCTTAAAAGGAGAGAATAGAAGGAAGTATCTGATGTTCCTATTCGAGGACGCGAAGCAGAAGATGGGCGGGGATTTCAAACTCCTTTGCAGAAAGGAAGACATCCCTCTGGTCAAGAAGTTCTTCAAGGGTGAGGTAGGTGAAAGTGATGTGGATGGATTGGTCCTTGAGAGCGGAAATATGAGGGTTATCTCTGACATAAACACCCTTCTTGAGAAGATAGAAGATGAAGTGATGAACTTCATCGATGAAAAGGTTGGTGAGCTCGAATGAGTGCGAAGATAATAAAGATCAATGGGCCTGTTGTGATCGCCGATAACGCGGAAAATCTCAAGATGAACGAGATGGTCAAAGTTGGGAAAAACAAGCTCGTCGGTGAAGTCATAGGTTTGGATCGCGGGAAGGCCACGATTCAAGTCTATGAAGAGACATCGGGCTTGAAGATCTACGAGGAGGTTGAAGGGACCGGAAGGCTCCTTTCCGTCATCCTAGGACCTGGGATGATAGGTAACATATACGATGGGATACAAAGGCCACTTTCTGAGCTTGAGAGGGTCGGTGGAGCGTTTATACCCAGGGGTGTTGAAGCGTCCCCACTCCCAAAAGACACGAAATGGAAGGTCAAACTCTTGAAAGAAATAGGAGATGAGGTGAGAGAAGGGGAAGTATACGCGGAAGTTCAAGAACGTGGAATAGTCCACAAGCTCATGGTACCCATAGGGGTTTCTGGAAAAATAGCCAAGAAATCGGACAAGGAAGAGTTCACAATAGACGATGTTTTGTACGTTCTTGAAGACGGAACGAAGCTTGGAATGTATCAAATTTGGCCCGTCAGGATACCGAGACCTTCCAAGAAAAAATTACCCCCAAAGATACCTTTGATAACCGGTCAGAGGGTTCTGGACACGTTCTTTCCGATAAGCAAAGGGGGAACCGCAGCTATACCTGGGGGATTTGGAACCGGAAAGACCATACTGCAGCACCAGCTCGCGAAGTGGGCCGACGCGGATATCATAGTCTACATAGGCTGTGGAGAGCGCGGAAACGAGATGACGGAAGTTCTGACGGAATTTCCAGATCTGATGGACCCAAAAACCGGAAAACCGTTGATGGACAGGACGATACTCATAGCCAACACGTCGAACATGCCAGTCTCTGCGAGGGAAGCGAGCATATACACGGGAATAACTATAGCGGAGTACTTCAGAGACATGGGTTACAGCGTTGCTATAATGGCTGATTCCACATCGAGGTGGGCTGAAGCGCTGAGGGAGCTATCTGGAAGACTTGAGGAGATACCAGCTGAGGAAGGATACCCAGCTTACCTATCCTCAAGGATAGCAGCGTTCTACGAAAGGGCAGGAAGGGTTCAAACGCTATCTGGAGAAGAAGGATCAGTAACGGTTATAGGGGCAGTTTCACCTCCAGGTGGAGATTTTTCGGAACCCGTTACCACCCATACCAAGAGGTACGTCAAATGCTTCTGGGCTCTCGATAAGAGTCTTGCCTATGCAAGGCACTACCCAGCGATAAATTGGAACACGAGCTATAGCGGATACGTGGAAGACCTCAAAATTTGGTACAGCGAAACGGTTGACAAGAATTGGTACGAGTACAGAAGAAGGGCAATGGAGCTTCTAGCAGAGGATGGAAAACTCCAGGAGATAATAAAGATAATGGGCGAAGATGTCCTTCCCGACATGCAAAAGCTGGTCGTCGGAATAGCGAGGATTATAAAAGTTGGACTTTTGCAGCAGAACGCTTACAGCGAAGTGGATTCCTTCTGTCCGCTTGATAAGCAGTTCAAGATGCTGAAGATCGTCGTCGACTTCTACGACAGGGCGAGGAAGTTCGTTGAGATGAACGCCGCACTGAGCGAGGTTTTAAAAGGCTCTGTTGTATCAAAGCTTATGAGGATGAAAGAGGATTACAAAACTGCGAAGGATCTTGAAGAACTCGAGAAGGAAATAGAAAAACACTTTGAAGAGTTAGAAAAGGTCTACAAGGAGTGATTTAAATGGCTGTTGTTGAATACACGGGAGTTTCAAGCCTCAGAGGACCTCTCTTGGTCGTCGAAGGGGTCAAAGGAGCTTCGTATGACGAGCTCGTGGAGATAGAATCCTCCGGGAAGACGAGAGTTGGGAAGGTCATAATGCTAGAAGAAGGAAGGGCAGTTGTACAAGTTTTCGAGGGAACTGCAGATCTGGATCTTCCCGGAACGAAAGTCAGGTTCCTTGGAAAACCGCTCGAGATGGGGCTCTCTCCGGACATGCTTGGCAGGGTCTTCGATGGGCTTGGAAGACCCAGGGATGGTCTTGGAGATATGATAGCGAAGGAGAAGAGGGACATAAACGGTTCTCCAATAAACCCTGTTTCAAGGGTCTACCCGAGAAACTTCATACAGACCGGTATAAGCGCGATAGATGGAATGATGACGTTGATAAGAGGGCAAAAGCTGCCGATATTCTCTGGAGACGGGCTTCCGCACAACGAACTCGCAGTCCAGATATCCCGTCAGGCGACCATAAAAGAGGGGGAATTCTTGGTAGTCTTCGCGGCGATAGGACTGAGAAACACCGATGCTGAGTACATACTCAATTCTTTCGAAGAGACCGGAGCGATGAAGAACATCGTAGCCTTTCTGAACTTGGCTTCTGATCCGGTCGTTGAGAGGATAGCCACGCCAAGGGCTGCACTGACCACCGCGGAATACTTTGCGTTCGATCTTGGATATCACGTTCTGGTGATAATGAGCGACATGACGAACTACTGTGAGGCTTTGAGGGAGATATCTAACTACAGAGGAGAGATACCTTCGAGAAAAGGGTACCCCGGATACATGTACAGCGACCTCGCGACGATATACGAGAGGGCTGGAATAATAAAGGGAAGAGAGGGATCGGTCACGCAGCTTCCAATACTAACGATGCCGAACAACGATATAACACACCCTATACCAGACCTCACCGGGTACATAACCGAAGGACAGATAGTCTTGTCGAGGGATCTTCACATGAGGGGGATATATCCACCGATAAACGTCCTTTCATCCTTGTCAAGGCTTATGAAGGACGGTATAGGTAAAGGATACACGAGGGAAGATCATCCACACCTGTCTGGACAGCTCTTCGCATCTTACAGCAGAGTTCAGGACGTCAGAGCCCTTGCATCTATCATAGGAGAAGAAGAGCTCACGGACATCGATAAGGCCTATCTGAAGTTCGGAGAGGATTTCGAGAGAAGGTTCCTATCACAGGGAAGGGACGAGAACCGAAACATCGAAGAGACGCTCGATCTGGCTTGGGACATACTCAGAGATCTTCCAGAGGAGGAGATCACCAGGGTGAGCAAGGAGGAGATCGAGAAGTACATGAAGAAAAGGTGATCGAATGAGAAAACTGATTTACGCGTTTCTCGTGATATTTCTCGCTTCTGCGGCGCTGCCTGAGATAATCAAAAGCGATGAAATTGCAACTTGGGCGAAGGAGAACACGAAGAGTCCTTTCACCTTCATAGTGTTCGGTGATTCAAGACCGGTATGCGAGAATACGCCGATACCCGAAGCTTTTTTGAAGAGGGTTTTCAGGGAGATATCGTGGATAGATCCAGATTTTGTGATACACATGGGGGATGTGATATATGGATACAGGGAATCCCCAGCGAGGATAGATGAGGAGTTTTCGAAATTTCTAAGGCTCTACCATCAGAACGCGGGAAATGTGCCGATGATTGTGATACCGGCAAATCATGATGTTCAGCCCTCTGAGCATTCTTTTGAAAAGTTCAAGAA
>JALVXE010000139.1:19578-33666 GCA_027038385.1 Thermotogaceae bacterium | reverse complement strand
GGGTAAAAGCACCCTCGTAAGAACTATCGTCGGGATAACAGACGATTACGAAGGAAAGATAACGATATTCGGAAAAGACAGGGACGAGTATCTGAAGGAAAAGCTCATAGGGTACGTTCCGCAGATGAGCGGTGTGAGCAAATTTCCAATAAAGGTCATAGATGTTGTTCTGATGGGACTGTTCAGAGAGAGAAAGTTTAGGTTCAAACGAGAGCATTACGAGAAGGCTAGAAAGGTCCTTGAATCATTGGGGATGGAAAACTTCGAATCTAGGTTGATACACGAGCTCTCTGGAGGTCAGCGTCAGAGAGTGATGATAGCGAGAGCCTTGGTCTCCGATCCCGAGATACTTATAATGGACGAACCTACGGTGGGGCTGGACCGAGAAAGTCAGTCTAAGTTTTACGATCTCGTGAGAAAACTTAAGAATTCTGGAATAACCGTGATAGTCGTGACTCACGATGTTGGATTCGTCAGTGAGTACTCCGACGGGATACTTTGCGTGAACAAAAAGTTGATCGCACACGCGGAAGACATATCGGAACTCCCAGAAAGATTCTTCACAAAGCTATATGGGTACGGCGTAAAAACCGTGATACACGATCACAAGGAGTGATGGGATACGGGTATATTTGCCTACGAATTCGGAAGAATAGCACTCGTTGGAGGAATTCTGAGCGCTCTTTCGACTTCTCTTTTAGGAAACATCGTGGTGTTGAGGAAGATGACCTTCATGGGGAGCGGTATAGCTCATCTGTCTTTCGTCGGTGTGGGGCTCGGGCTTCTCCTAGGGTTCAATCCAAGCCTTACAACACTGCTAATAGCTGTTTTGTCCGCACTCATACTCGGATATCTCTCGAGAAAGGGAGTCCACGAGGACATAGGAATCGGGGTTCTTTTCAGCACTTCGATGGCGCTTGGAATAATTCTAATAAACCTCTCCAAAGAGGACTCTTCGAGGGTGATGGCGTACCTTTTTGGAGATATCCTGGCTATGAGCTGGAAAGATGTGGGAACCCTCGGAATATTGACAGCCGTGGTTTTGATGTTCATCGCTTTTTTCAGAGATCATCTCGTTTATGCGACGTTCGATGAGGACTTTTCAAAGATATTGGGAATAAGGGTAGGCTGGATATACTACACATTCTTGACGCTGTTGGCATCGTCCATAGTTTTATCGATAAACATGCTTGGTATAATCCTCGTCTCAGCGATGATAGTCGTTCCAGCGGCTTCCTCGCTTCTTGTCTCGAGAACTTACAGAGGAATGTTCTACCTATCGCCTATATTGTCTGTATCATCCGTATTCGTCGGGTTAGTTCTGTCTTGGGTTTACGATATACCGTCTGGAGCTTCCATCGTACTCGTACAAGGGTTAGTGTTCTTTTTCTCATTCCTCGTAAAAGTTTTTGGAAAGTGATATCCAAGGTGTATCATTGAAATCGGAAATTTCTCTAAGGAGGGGATGCTTATGCATTTTATGAAAAAATATTACCTAATAGCTCCAGGACCAACTCCGGTCCCTCACGAAGTACTCCTTGAAGGGGCGAAGGAGGTTCTCCATCACAGAACCCCGCAGTTCATAAACCTTATGAAAGAGACGATGGAAGGAGCGAAATACCTCTTTCAAACCTCTGGAGAGGTCTACGCCTTCGTCTCATCCGGAACTGGAGCGATGGAAGCGGCTGTCCAAAATCTTCTCAGTCCTGGCGATAAGGTGCTGGTCGTGGTTGCTGGTAAATTTGGCGAGAGATGGCTAGACATACTGACAGCTTTCGGCATGAATCCAGTCAAGTTGGAACTCGAATGGGGAGAGGCCGTGTCACCAGATCAGATAAGAGAGGCTCTGGAGAAAAATCCCGATGTGAAAGCGGTTTTCACGACGCACAGCGAGACTTCCACAGGAACGGTGATAGATCTTGAAGGAATAGCGAAGGTCGTTAGAGAGACGGACTCAGTGCTTGTCACGGACGCGGTGAGCTCCCTGCTGGCAGAACCCTTGAAGATGGACGAATGGGGAGTAGATGTCGTTGTCTCAGGCTCGCAGAAGGGAGTCATGCTCCCGCCAGGTCTTGGGTTCATAGCTATAGGTAGTGAAAAAGCATGGAAGCTCGTTGAAAATTCCAAGTCGCCGAAGTACTACTTCGATCTCAAGGCTTACAAGAAAAAGTATCCCGAGAACCCGTACACACCGGCGGTCAACATGATATACATGCTCAAAAAGGCCGTCGAGATGATAAAAGAGGAGACGTTAGAAAAAGTCTGGGAGAGGCACGCACTCCTTGGTGAAGCTACAAGAAGAGCCGTGAAAGCGCTCGGGTTTGAGCTCCTCTCGAAACGTCCTGGAAATGTCGTTACCGCTGTGAAGCTTCCGCCGGATATAGATGGGAACAAGCTCACTAAGATAATGAGAGACAAGTACGGAGTAACGATAGCCGGGGGTCAGGCGCACCTGAAGGGAAAGATAATAAGGATATCGCATCTTGGATATCTCAGTCCGTTCGACACGCTGACGGCGTTCTCAGCGCTTGAGCTCACCTTGAAAGAACTCGGGTACAAGTTCGAAATGGGAGCATCTCTGAAAACCATTCAAGAGTACTTCGCAGAGAAGATATGAGCCGCCCATTTTGGGCGGCTTTTTAAAGGAGGTGTTTCTGTGCCGGCGCTCCAAAAATTGAAGGAGAAGTACATCTGGATAAGTCATTTCTCATCGGCTTTCGAGCTTCTTCAGTGGGATATGGAAACACATATGCCAAGGAAAGGAGGAAAGTGGAGAGCTCAGATATTGGGAAGTCTGTCAGAGTTCATACAGGCTCAGCAGACAAGTGCTGAGATGGGACAGCTCCTGAGTGAAGCGGAGAAAGAAGCTGAGAGCGAGGAAGATAGAGCTCTTGTAAGAGTTGCAAAGAAAGAGTACGACAAATTCAAGAAGATCCCGCCGGAGCTCTGGGGAAAGTTCGCACTTGAGACAGCCAGAGCTCAGAGAATCTGGGAAGATGCGAAAAGGGAATCGGATTTCTCGATCTTCTCTCCGCAGCTCGAGAAGGTCGTTGAGATAGTGAAAGAGTTAGCCGAGAGAGTCGGATACGAAGAGAACAGATACGACGCGCTTCTCGATTTCTTCGAACCTGGACTAACCGTGAAAGATCTGGACAACATCATACCAAAGCTCAGAGAATTTTTAATAAATGTCTTGGAAAAGATAGAGAATTCTGGTAAGCCAAAGGATGTCTTTCTCGGAGAATTCGATCTTGGAAAGCAAAAAGAGCTTTCAAAGAGAGTTCTTGAAGTTATAGGGTACGATTTCGAAGCCGGGAGAATAGATGTTTCCGCACATCCTTTCACGATAACGATATCACACGGCGATGTCAGGGTCACGACGAGATACGATGAGAAGGATCTGAAATATTCTTTCTTCAGCACGGTACACGAAGGCGGGCACGCCCTATACGAGCAAGGGATACCCGAGAGCTTCAGGGGATTACCGATAGGTGACGGAGCTTCGATGGGGATCCACGAAAGCCAGTCAAGGTTCTGGGAAAATATCGTTGCAAGGAGCAGACCCTTCTGGGAGTTCTTCAAGCCGATACTTGTGGAATACTTTGAAAGCTTCAAAGATGTCCCTGTTGACGATCTTTGGAGAGCTTCGAACTTGGTGAAAAGATCACTGATAAGAACCGAATCTGACGAAGTCACTTACAACCTTCACATAATGCTCAGGTACGAGATAGAGAAGGCTCTCATAAACGATGAGATGAAAGTGAAAGATATACCATCCGTTTGGAACGAGAAGATGAAAGAGTACATAGGAGTGGTCCCGGAGAAAGACAGCGAAGGGGCTCTCCAGGATGTCCATTGGGCTCACGGATCTTTCGGATACTTCCCGTCTTACATGATGGGAAATCTTTACGCTGCGCAGATCTTTTACGCATTGAGAAAAGATCTGGATTTCGACGGTGCAGTGAAATCCGGAAACTTCAAATCTATTCTGGATCGGCTCAGAGAGAAAATACACATCCACGGAAAAATTCTCGAGCCGAAAGATCTGATAAAGCGCGCAACTGGAGAAGATTTCAACATAGAGCATTTCATGAATTACATAAAGGAGAAATACTCAGAGGTTTACAGGATCAGTCTGTGATACGAACTTGACTTCGATTTTCGGGCGCGACGATGCGCCCATTTTCTGTGGTATACTGACCTTTGCTTTGGACACAACTGAAGGGAGGAAGGTCCATGGAGTGGGTTTACATAGAAGACCTGAAAGATCACATAGGGGAGTCTGTTGAGCTCAGGGGATGGGTCTGGAGATCGAGATCAAGTGGAAAGATTTCCTTCATAAATTTCAGGGACGGAACGGGATTCGTCCAGGTAGTGGTTGAAAGATCAACGATAGGTGACGAGAAATTCAAGAGCGTTAAAAAGCTCCCGATGGAGACTTCGCTGATAATCAGGGGAAAGGTAAGAGAAGAGAAAAGAGCTCCCGGAGGGCTGGAGATATTGGCGGAAGACGTTGAGGTTGTTAGCACTCCAATAGAGCCGTACCCGATAACGAAACCAGATCATGGAATCGACTACCTATTTGATAGAAGACACCTCTGGCTCAGGTCTAGAAGACAATTCCACATATTGAGGCTCAGGGATAAGGTCATAAGAGCTATAAGGGAGTTCTACTGGAAGAGAAACTTCGTTTTGATAGACACGCCGATATTCACTGGAGCGATCGGAGAAGCCGCTGGAAACCTCTTTGAGCTTGATTATTTTGACTATGGAAAGGTCTATCTCGCTCAGACCGGTCAGCTCTACCTCGAGGCTGCAGCTCTTGCTTTTGGGAAAGTCTACAACTTGGGGCCGACCTTCAGAGCTGAGAAGTCAAAGACCAGAAGGCACCTTATAGAGTTCTGGATGAACGAAGCGGAAGTCGCTTACTACGAGCACGAGGACAACCTGAAGCTTCAGGAAGATCTGGTTAGCTACATAGTGAAATACGTACTCGAGAACGGTCTCGAGCATCTTGAATTTTTGAAGAGAGATATCAAGAGATTGGAGAAAGTAGAACCGCCTTTCCCAAGGATTACATACACGGAAGCGGTTAAGTTCCTTCAGAAGAAGGGATTCGATATAGAATGGGGAGACGATTTCGGTGGAGACGAAGAGACGGCGATAGCCGAGCAGTTCGACAAACCTGTATTCGTTACTCACTATCCAAGAAAAGCGAAGGCGTTCTACATGCAGCCTGATCCGGAGAATCCGGATGTCGTTCTGTGTGACGATCTTCTCGCACCGGAAGGGTACGGAGAGATAATCGGAGCGTCCCAGCGTATACACGACTACGACCTTTTAGTCGAGAGGATAAAGGAATTCAACCTGCCGCTTGAGGCGTACGACTGGTATCTGGATCTCAGGAAATGGGGATCGGTTCCGCACAGCGGATTTGGCTTGGGTGTTGAAAGAACTATAGTCTGGATCGCCGGGCTTGAGCATGTCAGGGAGGCTATACCTTTCCCGAGGACCCTCTACAGGGTACATCCATGAGGGGTGATCGAGATAGCGAGGGTTTTCTTGAGGAGCGATATAAAAAACCGTATAAAGAACGGCCATCCATGGATATACGACGGTGAGATAGACAGAATAGAAGGGGATTTTTCTGACGGGGATATAGTCGATGTCTTTTATCATTCACGAGATTTTTTAGGCAGGGGATACATAAACTCGAGATCCCGTATAAGGATCCGCCTTCTGACGAGAAGGTACGAGGAGATAGACAAAAAGTTCTTTCTGAAGAAGATAAGGGATATCGTCTCTTGGAAGAAAAATCTCGTGAAAGACACAGACGCTTTCAGGGTGGTATTCAGCGAAGCCGACGGGCTTCCCGGGCTCGTTGTCGATAAGTATTCGAATTACCTCGTAATTCAGATAGGGACTCTCGGAATGGAAAAGCAAAAGGAAAAGATCATCGAGGCGCTGGTCGAAGAGTTCGATCCTAAAGGAATATACGAAAAGTCAGACTACGCCGCAAGGAAAAGGGAAGGACTCGAGAAGTTCAGAGGTTGGATATACAAGAGCGGTCCGGAACTTATAGAGTACCGCTCAAACGGTTTGAAATTCTATGCGGATACGAAAGGTCAGAAAACGGGAGCCTTCCTGGATCAAAGAGAGAACGCAAAACTGATAAGGGATTTCGTAGAAGATGAAGTTATCTTAGATGTTTTCTCGTACACGGGAAATTTCGCCGCGCACGCCTTGAGGTACGGTGCAAAGCACGTGACGCTTGTAGATTACTCGGAGAGAGCTCTTGATGTCGCGAAGATGGTACTGGACGAAAACGGCTTTTCCGGAAAGTACGATCTCGTTCTTGGAAATGCCTTCGATAAGCTCAGGGAGATAGACAGATCCGGAGAGAAGAAATACGGGGTCGTTATGCTCGATCCGCCAGCTTTCGCGAAATCCACGAGTGATAAAAGAAGCGCCTACAGGGGCTATAAGGAGATAAACCTCAGAGCGATGAGGATTCTTCCAAATGGCGGAACGCTCATAACATCTTCTTGCAGCAGAGTTGTGAGCGAGCAGGAGTTCATGGTGGTTCTTTACGATGCGGCCTCTGATACCAAAAGGAGAATCAGGATACTCAGGAAAGGTTCACAGCCGCCAGATCATGCACCACAGCTCAACATATTCGAGACGTTTTATCTCAAGTTTCTCGTTCTCAGGGTTGAGGGGATGAGCTGAAATGATCAGCGGCATTCTGAATGCTTTCAAGCCAAAGGGACCGACTTCTCACGACGTGGTGGATGAGATAAGAAAGAAGACCGGAATAAAGAAGGTTGGACATGCGGGAACGCTCGATCCATTTGCAAGAGGGGTTTTGATCATTGGAGTTGGAAGGAGGGCAACGAGAATACTAGATCTTCTCAAAGGAAAGAGAAAGATCTACTGGGTGAAGATGAGGCTCGGTATCATCACGGAAACTTTCGATATAACAGGGCAAGTTGTTGAAGAGAACGAGTGCGAAGTGGATTTTGAAACGGTTAAAAAAGCTGTTGAGAAATTCGTCGGTGAGTACGACCAGGTTCCACCGGCTTACTCTGCAAGGAAGTACAAGGGAAAAAAGCTGTACGAGCTCGCAAGAGAGGGAAAGATAATAAGGCTGCCTCCAAAGAAGGTTAGGATATACAGGGTGTGGGATCTGGAATACGATTTCTCTTATTTATCTTTCAGGGTTGAAACATCTCCCGGGACATACATAAGGTCCCTATGTATGGATATAGGGTACGAGCTCGGGTGTGGCGCAGTGGCTGTGGAGCTCGTCAGGGAAGCGGTCGGTGAGTTCAAGCTGGAAGATTCTCTGAATCCGTTCGAAGCTTCTGCGGAAGACATAGAGAGAAATCTGGTTTCGATAGAGAGAGTTCTAGAATGGCTTCCGGGTGTATCGCTCAGGAAAGAGGCCGTTGAAAGAGTCCTGAACGGATCACATATAAGGTTGAGCTACATAGACGAAATTCTCGGAAGTTTTGGAAAAGGAGAAACGCTGAAAGTTCTTTGGAATGGTAGGATAATAGCCCTGGCCAAGTCTGAGAGGACTTCAAATTTTCTCAGGACACTTGTAAATACAGGAAGGGATGAAAGAGCGGCAAAACTAGAGAAAGTTTTGGGGGAATCGAGTTGATAGTCGCAAGTGTTGGTGTTTTCGACGGGGTTCACATCGCTCACAGGAGAATACTGGACGAGTTGAAATCGATGGCGACGAGGCGATCCCTGCCATCTGCCGTATTCACGATAGTGTATCCCATGGAGTACTACAAAGGAAACTTCCCTGGCCTTCTCATATCTCCAACTGAGCGAGCGAAGATCCTTCAGGATCTGGTAGATGAAGTGTACTTTCTGAACCTCTCGGAGATCTCGGACATGCCAGCTGAAGAATTCGTGGAATTTCTCAGGGATTTCGGGGTTGTGGGAATCGTCGTCGGCGACGACTTCAGGTTTGGGGAAGGCGGGCGTGGCGATGTGGAACTTCTGAGAGAGTTCGGAGCGGAGATGGGGATCGACGTTCAGGTTTTGGAGGAACTCGAATGTGACGGGGACAGAGTCAGTAGCAGCAGGATCAGAAGACTCGTGATGGAAGGAAGGATGAAAGAGGCTGCACGGCTCCTCGGAAGACCATTTTCAATATCTGGTAAGATATACAAGGACATGGGGCTCGGGAGAAAGATAGGATTCCCAACGGCGAATCTGGACAGAGGACCTGAGATGTTGGTCGTTCCGAAGAGTGGTGTCTACCTCTCAAGGGTGAAATTTCTAGGTAAAGTCATGTTCGGTGTTACGAACGTTGGAACGAGACCTACAATTGGAGGGGAAGACATAATAAAATACGAAACACATATACTCGATTTCGACGGGGATATATACGGCGTTTTCATGGAAGTGGAACTCCTCGAGTACATGAGGAGAGAAGAGCGGTTTACAAGTTTAGAAGAGCTCAAAGATGCCATATCGAAGGATGTCAACACGGCGAAGGGGATGATCAAGAATTATGAAAAGGTTGGTTAACGTCTTCGTTGTATCATCTATATACGTTGGGATAGCATATCTCCTCTGGATATCTAAAGCTGGCGTAGTGGATTCGATGGTTTCTATACCGCTTCTTCTGGTAGCCTTATTTGGAAAGAAGTTCAACGCGTTCGAGAGATTTGCAACTGTTTTTCTCGGAGTGGCAGTCTTTCGAGGAGCTCAGGCACTCCTTTTAACACCCGGTACTCTTTGGAGAGGTTTTTTGTCTGGAATTGGAGGTTCGCTCTTTCTAAGAAGTAGATCGCCTAATTGGCTTTTTTCGTTTATAATCCCACCAGTCATGCCAGCGATGTACCAACTCATGGTTAACGGCTGGAAGATAGCGCTGGCGAATTACGTGATAACAGCAGTCGTTATGTATATAATCACGAGGAGGGAGGTTTGAAGTCATGAAGATACTTTTGGCCGGAGCTCCTGGAGCTGCCGCTGCACCTGCTGCTAGAACCACAGCTGCAGGAGGATCTTGGTTCAGTTTGATCTTCATGCTCTTGGTCTTCTTTGGACTCTTTTACTTCTTGGTGATGATCCCACAGAAGAGACGTGAGAAGGAGTTCCAGAGGATGATAAGCAGTATGAAGAGGGGCGACATAGTCATAACGATCGGAGGAATTGTAGGTAAGATCATAGCGATAGACAAAGAAACTGTTAAGATCAAAACAGCTAATTCCACAGAACTCGAGATAACCAAAAAGGGAATATCCAGCGTTATAAAGCAGAAGGAGCAGAGAAGAAGCAAGGAGGAGAAGGAAGAGAACGAGGAAAAGGAGGGATGATGAGTGAGACACCAAAAATTATGGGCCTCCATATCCCTTTTGGTCATAGCACTAGCTCTCTTGGCGCTATTTTGGCCTAAGAGCACTGGAAAGGGTTTCTTGAGGAACATAAAGCTAGGACTAGACATAAGTGGTGGAGTTAGGCTCGAGTACAAGGTGATACCGGAAGAAGAGGTCGGAAGAGGAATCCAAGAAGTGGTTGACGATGTTTGGATGGTCTTGAGAAGAAGGCTAGACGACGCTGGATATACAGAAGCTGTCTTGAGAAAAGCTTACAAAGAGGACGGAGCCTACATAATCGTCGAAATCCCCGAGGCTACGAGTTCTCAAGAGGCAGAAAGGCTCATAGGCTCAACTGGTATCTTGTACTTTGCAGAGGTTTTGGAAGTCTCCGACACGAAACCTCCTGTTCTCACCTCCGATTGGAAAAAAGGTGCGGATGGAAAGTGGTACAGGATCAATCCCGACATCGGAGGTATAACCCTCAAGGCTCCCAAGATAAGGTACGCTACCCCAGAGCCGAATACGAGAGAGGGAGGATGGATAGTCAGTTTCGGTCTCGCGGATTCCAGAGATATAGAGAAGTTCAGACAGATAACAGAGAGACTCTATAAAAGGAGACTGGCAATTGTCTTGGACCAAACTGTTGAATTCGCTGGGATAGTCGAAGACGTCATAACAAACGGCCAAGCGGTGATAAGGGGAAACTTCGACCTAGAGGAAGCTAAGAACCTAGCGGCGATACTGAAGAGTGGAGCTCTGCCTGCAAGACTTGAATTGACTTATTCCATGACAGTCGCACCACTACTTGGAAAGGACATAATAAACGCATCTATAAAAGCCGGAATATGGGGAATAGTCGTTGTCATGGTTTACATGATTCTGTTTTACGGAGTCATGGGAATTGTTGCGGACATAGCGATACTCTACAACACTTTCTTGCTCCTCGGAATCTTAGCTGCAACACGGGCGATTCTGACGCTACCTGGTATCGCGGGTATCATTCTGACGATAGGTACAACGGTCGATGGGAACATAATCATATACGAGAGGATAAAAGAGGAGATAAGGGCCGGGAAGCCCGTGATAGCTGCTATAAACGCTGGTTTCTCGAGATCAACTGTGACTCTGGTCGACGCTAACTTGACGACGATAATAACAGCTCTGGTTCTTTACTACTTCGGTGTCGGAACAATCAGAAGCTTCGCCACAACGCTCATAATCGGTATACTCGGATCCTTGTTCGTTAACCTCGTGGTATCCAGACTCATGCTCTATTCCTTCGCAGGTGGGATAAGGGTCAGGAAAGTCGAAGGAGGTGCTAAAGCATGAGACGTGATATCGATTTCGTTGGTAAGAGGGTAGTGTTCATAACAATATCCCTGATATTCATAGCGCTATCGTTGATATTCATATTCACGAAAGGGTTCGATCTTGGAGTCGATTTCACGGGTGGTACCGAAATGATCATAAGGGTGAAGAGCCAGGATGTCACCGAAGCGGATTTGAGAAACCTCCTCGATAAGATAGGGTTCACCCATGCGAGAGTTACGAGAAGTGGCTTGAACGTTTCAAAGAAAGAAGGGAAGGATTTCATAGTCACCGTTAGACACATGTTCTTCGCCAAGACTCCAGATGAGATAGTCAACGAGATCTACAACAAAGAAGTGAAACCTTACCAGGTCTTCTCGGCAGTACTCGGACGCGATGCCAAAGATTTAGCAAACAGAATCAACGGCTTGATGAACTCGTTCGACAAGATAATAGAGGACATGAAAAAAGGAGCCGATCTCACAGCAGATCTCAAGCCGTTCTTCGGAGACAAAGCCTCAGAAGTGGCGAAAGCCGTGAACTCTTTGATCACTCCAGATGAAAGAAAAGCGGATCTGGCTGGAGCGGTTGACAGAAAGAGAGAAATGATAGAGAAGTTCCTTCTGAAAAAGCTCATAGAAAAGCCGGTTGAAGAATACGGAAAGACGAAAGTCGTCACGAAGATACTCTCAGCTATAGAGAAAAACCTCGGAAAGAAGGCCATGGTGATATCCTTCACCGAGATAAGCGGGTCTGCGGCACAGGAGATAAGGAGCGGAACGTACACCGCTGTGTTAGTCGCGATAATCGCGATACTTCTGTACATAACCCTCAGGTTCAACTTCATATTTGGTATCGGAGCTATAGTCGCCTTGATACATGACGTTACAATAACCCTGGGATTTTACAGTTTCTTTGGATACGAGATGAACGTTCCGGCGGTCGCTGCGATACTGACACTCATAGGTTACTCTTTGAACGACACAATAGTCGTCTACGACAGGATAAGGGAGAACTTCAGAAGGTACAGAAAGATGGACGTCGAAAGGCTCGTGAACAGGAGTATAAACGAGGTTATTGTAAGATCCATTAACACTTCTTTGACCACGTTCTTCGTCGTTCTCATACTCTTGATATTTGCCGGAAAAACGATCAAATCGTTCGCCTTCGGAATGACGGTTGGAACAGTCGTCGGAACTTATTCATCCCTTTACATAGCAGCTCCAATAGTCATAAAGTGGGTGAAAAAGTTTTGAAAGTTTCGGATTTCGACTTCGATCTTCCAGAGGATCTCATCGCACAGAATCCTGCGGAGCCGCGCGATAGTGCGCGGCTCATGGTTTTAAAGAGGAACTCTGGAGAGATAGAGCACAGGATTTTCAGAGATGTTCTGGAATACCTGAAAGAGGGCGACGTCTTAATTCTCAACAACACGAAAGTCATACCGGCGAGACTTCTCGGAAGGAAGGTAACGGGCGCAAGGATAGAAGTCTTCCTACTTGAGAAGGTGGAAGACGGCGTTTGGAGATGCTTGGTGAGGCCCGGATCGAAGATGAAGGTGGGATCCGAACTCATCTTCAAAAACGGCTTATCTGGAAAAGTTATTGGAAGGAAAGAAGACGGAACCAGGATCGTGGAGTTCTCCACCAAGAGAGATGACGAAATATTCAGATCGGGAGAAGTTCCACTTCCTCCTTACATAAAGAACCGAGCGGTGGACCCAAACGAGTATCAGACCGTCTACGCTCAGAGAGAGGGAGCCGTCGCGGCTCCAACGGCTGGGCTTCATTTCACAAGAAAGCTCTTAAGCGAAATAGAAAACATGGGGGTGAAGATCTCCTACATAACTCTTCACGTTGGACTCGGCACTTTCAGACCCGTGAAGGTTGAGAACATCGAGGATCACGAGATGGAAGAAGAGTTCTACCACGTTCCCAGAGAAACCGTAAATGTAATCAGAAATGCTGAAGGGAGAATTATAGCGGTTGGAACGACGGTCGTTAGGACACTCGAAACGATGGCAAGACTGCCCCAAAGGGATGAGTACACTGGAAAGACGAAGCTTTTCATATATCCTCCTTTTGAATTCAAAATCGTCGATTCCCTGATAACGAACTTCCACCTTCCGCGTTCGACTTTACTAATGCTCGTCTCTGCCTTTGCGGGTTTGGATTTGATGAAAAAAGCGTATAAAATAGCCGTTGAAAAGAGGTATAGGTTCTTCTCATTCGGAGATGCCATGCTTATTCTGTGAGGTGATATAAATGAGGGAGTGGAGAATTTCCGTTAAGGATCTCTCAAAAGTTCTCATGAAAATTCTCAGGAACGTTCCGGTTGTAGGGCTTCACTCAGTCCAGACGGCAAAACTCTCCGCGCTCATAGGGCAGGTCATGGACTTCAGTCCGGGTAAAGTCATGAGGCTCTACCTGCTCGGAGCCCTTCACGACGTCGGTCTTATGATACCGGAGACAAGAAAAAAATATGAGAACTTTTCCTTCGACAATGGGATACTCGAACTTGTGAAGCACGAAGATCTGATGAGCAATCACAGCATGCTGGGGTCTAGGATAATCGAGAGCATTCCCTTGCTCGAAGAGTTGTCTTTGGTGATCGAGGAGCACCATACTCCGGCTTACGAGCTGGAAATAGGTGAGCTCTACATGATGGCGAACATAGTCAGCATGGCCAACACGATCTCACTCGAGCTTCTGAAGCACGACAACACAGCTGATGAAGAATTCGTGGAGAATTTCAGAAAATACATAGAGGAGCACAGAGCCGAATATTTCCCCGATATAAGGAGTGCGGCCCTTGAGGCGATAAAGATGGAAGCGTTTATGATGCTTTCAGCCGATGGTGAAGACCACTGGGACGATTTCGCAGAGATAGATGAGGTGTTGGATCTCTCATCGACTATGAGTTTTCTAACGCTCATGGACTACCTTGTTGATTCAATGGATAAGAGCACCGAGCATCACTCTACAAGGGTTGCCTTCCTGGCTAGGGAGATCGCCAAGGAGATACTGACGGAATCTGAGGGAGTTGGAGTTTACATCGCCGGCAGGATGCACGATCTTGGAAAGATATATCTTCCTTCCGAAGTGATAGCTTCGAGAAACGATGAGGATTATCAATTCAGGCTTCACGTCATATACACGTATGAGATGTTCGATCAGTTCAAATCGGTTCCGAACATAGTCAGCTGGGCGGTTACACATCACGAAAGGCTCGACGGATCCGGTTATCCATGGCACCTTGAGGCCAAGAATCTCTCGATGCCGGCGAGGATAGTGCAGCTCGCAGATGAATACGTGTCTTTGGTTGAAAAGAACGTCGAAGATCCGATCAAGGTGGTAGACAACGAGAAATTCGACAAGGAAGCCGCTGACGTCTTGAAGAAGAATTTGAAGAACGGATACGAGATAATGGAGTACTA
>JALVXE010000139.1:0-19568 GCA_027038385.1 Thermotogaceae bacterium | reverse complement strand
GTACTACGACGTTGTGGACATGTACGTCAAGGAGGTAATGGAAAATGGTTGAGACAATTAGAAAGCTAACGGAAACCTTCGGGCCGAGCGGAAGAGAGGAAAAGATCAGAAACCTGATTTTAGAAATGATAAAGGATCACGTGGATGGCTACGAGATAGACAGGGTTGGAAACCTGATAGCCTGGAAAGGCGAAGGTGGAGAACCCATTATATTCGTTGCTCACATGGACGAGATAGGTATAGTTGTCACCAACGAGATAAGAGAGGGCTTTTATAGGGTAGAGCCGGTTGGCGGGATGTCCCCATATTCAGCGCTGTTCAGAAGGTTTGTTTTGGAAGATGGAACGATCGGAATCGTGGGTGTAGAGCACGAAACGGCAGATGAATACAAAAAGTTTCTGTCAAACCTCAACTTCGACCATCTATACCTCGACACCATGGGTAGGAAGGCCAGGATAGGAACGTTCGGCGTGTACGATTCATCTTTTGTGGAAAATGAAGATCTGATGATGTCGAAGGCGATGGACGATAGATCGGGAGTTGCTATCTTGGTAGAGCTGGTGAAGAACTTGGAAAACCCTAAGAGGAAGTTCTACGTGGGTTTTTCCGTTCAGGAAGAGGTCGGCCTCGTCGGCTCATCGGTTATCGCGTATCCAGTGGACGTGTCAGAAGCCATAGCGATCGATGTAACGGACTCCGCAGACACACCGAAAGCTTTCAAGAGAATTTCGATGAAGATGGGAAAAGGCCCCGCGATAAAGGTAAAGGATAAGATGTCGATAAGCGACAGAAGGATAATCGACAGGCTCGTGAAGGTCGCAGAAGAAGAGGGCATCCCATACCAGATGGAGGTCTTGATATTTGGAGGAACTGACGCCGCGGCTCTGATGAGAACGAAAGAGGGAATACCAAGCGCGACGGTATCCATACCGACGAGATATATACACACGCCATCTGAAGTTATAAGCAAGAGCGATTTTGAGAACACGGTGAAGCTTTTATCCGCTTACGTTCAAAGGGTGTGAGTCGTGAAAGAGAAACTGAAGAGATACCTGGAAAAACTTGATATGAAAACATCTGAAGACACAAGAGAGCCGTGGGACGTGTATTTCATGAGGATAGCACTTCTCGTCAGAGAACGATCTTCTTGCTTTCACAGAAAAGTCGGGGCTGTGATAGTCAGGGGAAACAGGATACTCTCAACCGGATACAACCAGCCACCTTCTGGCTTCCCACATTGTGATCAAATAGGGTGCATAAGGGACGACCTTGACATAAAGAGTGGGGAAAATCAGGAGATATGTTATGCGCTCCACGCTGAGCAGAACGCCCTGATGCAGGCAGCGCGCTTTGGAATAGCCACGGAAGGTGCCACGATGTACGTGACGCACAAGCCTTGTTCTGTGTGTGCACGTCTCATAATAAACGCCGGCATAAAGAGGGTTGTGTATTTGGAGGATTATCCTGATCCTCTGACGGATTTTCTGTTCAAGTCAACCGGTGTTGAATTTGAAAAAATATCCATGGGGAGTGGATAGCTTTGAAGACGAAGGAACTTCTCAAATACCTCAGAATCGACAGATGGCCAACGGTTTGGTGTCCAGGCTGCGGAAACGGAATCATACTCAAAGCGTTTTTGGAAGCCGTGGACCAGCTCAACCTCAGAAAAGACCGGGTCGCAGTTGTTTCGGGTATCGGATGTTCCTCAAGGGCTACAGGGTATCTTGATTTCAACACGATGCACACGCTCCACGGAAGAGCGATAAGTTTTGCTACGGGAGTGAAACTCGCAAGACCTGAATTCAAGGTAATAGTGATGGGTGGAGACGGGGATTTGGCGTCCATAGGAGGAAATCATTTCATACACGCGTGCAGGAGAAACATAGACCTCACCGTGATAGTCTTCAACAACATGATATACGGTATGACAGGTGGTCAGTACTCTCCGACCACTCCAGAAGAGGAGATGGCTTCGACAGCGCCGTATGGACACATAGAGAAACCCTTCGACATCGTGAATCTGGCGCTGTCGGCAGGCGCAACGTACGTTGCAAGGTCCACGGTCTATCATTACAACCTCCTAGTTCGTTATATAAAGGAAGCGATAGAGCACAAGGGGATATCGGTTGTGGATGTTATGACGAACTGTCACACGTACTATGGAAGGTACAACGGCATGCCACAGCCTTATCAGATGATGGAGTACTTCAAAGAAAACACCATTACCATTGAGAAAGCCAAAAGTATGAATGAGGAAGAGCTTGATGGAAAGATAGTCATAGGGGTCTTCAAGAAAGAGGAAGGAAAACCCTGCTACTTGGACAGGTACGAAGAAGTCAGAAAGAAAGCCCAGGGGAAGGTGATCTAATCATGAACAACCCGATCGCCATCAGATTCGCTGGTATAGGAGGACAGGGGAACATACTCATGGGGATAGTCTTGGCCAAGGCATTGATAAAGGAAGGAAAATGGGTTGTGCAGAGTCAATCCTACACAGCTCAGGTCAGAGGAGGACCGAGCCATTGTGATGTTCTCTATTCAAACGAGTGGATAGATTACCCAAAAGCTGAAGAGTTTGATCTCCTTTTCGCCCTCCATCCGAGTGCTGTTTTGAGGCACTACCACCTTCTGAAGAAAAACGGTATATTCTTCGTTGACACATCACTGTTCAACATGGAGAAGTTCTCGTGTAGTTCACCAGACAGCATACCGACAGGCTTTCCGATAGAGATTTGCAGGATAACCAAAAAGATCCTAGGTTATCCATTTGCGAAGAAATCACTCGAGGAATTTCATACCGATGTGGTTTCGAACATGATGGGACTCGGGGCTTTAGTTAAGGTGACGGATATAGTCTCCATAGACACCCTGAAAGATACAGTTGCGGAGACGGTGAAGAGGAAGTACGTAGACATGAATTTAAAGGCCATAGACCACGGATATGGTGCGTTCGACAAGGTTTTCCATTTGGAGCATAATAAAAAGAGGAGAATGATGAACTTCGAGTGATCACTTCAAACCAGACGTCAACCTAATTCCCTCTATTAGATACTTGCTGGCGAGTATGAAAACGAGGAGCGTTGGCAGGGTTGTGAGCGTGGCGGCAGCCATGAGTAGGTGCCATTCCGTTCCACCGTGTCTGCTCTGGAAAAACGCCAAACCGAGCGGGAGTGTGTACATGTCTTGATCCCTGAGGAATATCAAAGGCCCGAAGAAATTCTTCCATGAGTACACGAATTGGAACAGAGCGACAACCGCCAGCGGAGCTTTCGAGGATGGAAGAACGATCCTGTACCATATTGTGAAGTGGTTTGCTCCATCAACCTTGGCACTCTCCACGAGCTCGTTGGGTATGCCCATGTAGAACTGCCTCAACATGAATATCGCCCAAGCTGATCCAAAGAGCGCTGGTACCCAGAGCGGCTTAAAGCTGCCTATCCATCCAAAGCTTTTGAACTCCATGTAAAGGGGAATTATCGTCACGGCTGGAGGAAGCATCATGGTTCCTAGGGTGATGAGAAAGAGAACGTCCCTCCCAGGCCACTTTATTTTGGAAAATCCGTAGGCTACAAAAGATGAAGAAATCACACTCCCGAACGTGACGAGCGTGGATATGTAAAGCGTATTGAGGAAATACCTCAAAAACGGAATGTAGTTGACCGCTTCTACATAGTTTTTAAACCTCAGGTGAGATGGGAAAAATCTTATCGGAACTTTCATGAAGTCTGAAGGAGTTCCGAAGGAGACGACAACCATCCAGTAGAAAGGAAAAAGGAATATCAGAGCGGCTGCTATGAGGATGAACTTCCTCATTCACCTCTCACCCCCGTAGTATATCCTCTTCGACGTGACGTACAGAACTGCTATCGTGGCTACAAAGATAATGGCAAAAGTAAGCCAGGCCGCGGCTGAAGCGTATCCCATATCCAAGTTTTCGAAAGCGTTGTTGTATATGAACATCGTCAGGGTATAGGTGCTCCTGGCAGGTCCACCCTTGGTTATCACGAAAGGCTCCGTGAATATCTGGAACGTCCCGATTATGTCCATTATGAAGTTAAAAAGCATGACAGGGGATATCATTGGGATGGTTATCTTCCAAAATCTCCTAATGGGAGAAGCTCCATCTATTATCGAAGCTTCTACAACTTCTTTTGGAACCTCGTTCAAAGCAGAGAGGTACACAACCATACCCGTACCGATGAAAAACAGCCTGAGTAGTACTATCATCGGCTTTGCCCAAAATGTACTCAAGAACCATGCGGGAGGGTTCAAACCTAAAAACTTGAGGAATTGATTTACGATACCAAATTCAGAATTCAACATCAGCATCCAAACGAGAGCCATGACGACCTCTGGAACGAGTATTGGAAAGAAGAATATACCCCTGAGCATCCTCATAGCTTTTTCCCTTCTCAAACCGTGCAGACCAACCGCGAGAGATAGGGCGACTATCTGATCGAGCGGAACGCCGATTATGACGAAGAAAAGCGTATTCCAAAGGGATTTCCAGAAAAGATCATCTTGAAAAAGCCACGAGTAGTTTTCAAAACCAACGAAAACGGGTTTCCTTATGGGATTGAAATCCGTCAAGCTATAGTAAAAGGATTTGAAGAAAGGATAAGCCTGAAACAACGCGAGCCCCACTATCCAGGGGCTCACGAATATCAAGCCGGCTATGAGATCCTTCCGCCTTTTCATCTTCTCAATCTTCTCATGATGTTCCTTTCTGCTCTCTTGAGAGCTGCTTCAACGCTCATGGTGCCGTTCTGTATCTCGTCTGCAGCGTTCCTGATCTCATCAAGGTATAGGTTCCAAAGCGGAAATTTCGGACAGAACACTATCTCGCAACTCTTCATGTAGCTTTCTAAAATCTTCGCATATTTTCTCTTTTGATAGAACCACTTCGGGGTGTACTCTTCCTTGAGAGGACTTATCTGGCCCTTTGACAGGACTATGAGGTTTTCTGGTTTCGCTAGGAACCTCAGGAAAGCCTTCGCACCTTCGACGTTCTTTGCACCGACCGGTATCGAGAATATGTCCACTTCCGAATAGCACCTCTTCTTTCCATCTATACTTGGAAGCGGAGCAAAGCCCAGCTCCACGCTCGGGGCATACCTCCTAGCGGCATAGGTCACCCAGTCTCCGTCGTAGAACATCGCCAATTTTCCCGTCAAGAAAACGTTGTTAGCAGACCAGTAAGGCCCGTAACCTCCCCTGAACTTCTTGACCTTCTCAAGGCCGAACGAGTCCATATAACTTTTGAGCCATTTGAACGCCCTTATGGCTTGAGGTGAATCTATCGTGGGCATCCCGGTTTTCGGATCGACCAGGTTTCCGCCGAAGTGAAAGACCCAAACGTACGGCCAATCCCAATCGGGAACGAGCGGATCGAATCCCCATCTCACAAGCTCTCCTTTTTTATTGTAAACGGTCAATTTCTTCGAGTACTTCACAAGCTCCTCAATGGTCTGAGGCCCCTTGTTCGGGTCGAGACCAGCTTTCTCAAATGTTTTCTTTATCCACCAGATCCCGAATATGTTAACCTTTATGGGAAGGCCGTATATGTGCCCCTTGTATTTCACAGCCCTCATGACGAAGTCCTTGAACATGGAGAAATCCACTCCAAGGTCATCGACCGGGATGAAAGCTCCCATAGCGACAACTGGTGATATGTATTGATCGTTCGCGTGTATGAGATCGGGCGGATTTCCGGCAGCGAGTGCCGTTGTAAACTTGGCGGCCAAATTACTCACACTCAAGACCTTTGCCTCGTACTTGTCCTGTGATGCGTTGAACTTGTCCACGAGCTCTTTTATCGGTTTGAATTCATCAGCTGTCCAGTTGACCCAGATCTCTACGGTGCTTCTCGCAAAAATCACCAGAGACACGATCATCAAAGCGACAAGCAGGAATCTCTTCACCCGCATCACCTCCTCCAAGGTAATTATATACCTTCCGGCTCGCGACGATTAAATGAACGGACAAGACCCGTACCCTGTTTTAAAAAGCTGGATCAATCTTCCTCCCAATAGTTCTTTGGTACCAACTTGAGTCTTGGGTTGTCTATCTTGTACCTTCCGACCTTTGCACATGGTTTCCCATTGACTTCCACTATGTCAGCGGTTATGTCTATCTTCTCTCTGAGGAGCTTCGATCCCACTCCATAGGAATCCACAGGAACCTGGAGCTTCTCGAAGAGCTCTATCTTCTCCTCGTCAAATCCACCAGAAACCAGGATTTTCAAATCTTTCAGGCCAACTTTGTCGAATTCCTGACGAGCTCTCCAAACGAGTTCCGGACACACACCGAGTGAGGACTTGTCCTTCGGAACCAC
Organism: Thermotogaceae bacterium; assembly: GCA_027038385.1. Classification (GTDB taxonomy): domain Bacteria; phylum Thermotogota; class Thermotogae; order Thermotogales; family Thermotogaceae; genus WGAO01. Next base: position 13,234 of record JALVXE010000139.1, on the reverse strand, counting down.
GGATTTATCCCTGAGATCCCCTGAGGTGTCAAACCTGACTCCCCATATCTTTCCCTTTCCGCTTCCTATCACAGGGCTCGGATCTGTCTCACCGAGTTTGAAAGGCTTTTTCATCTTCTCCTCGTAAAACTTCTTCACGACTCTAAAGGTCGTCCCTATCACATCGTTGTCCCAGTCAACGAGTATAATCCTGTTGACATGCCCTTCCACGTGTCTATCGAATGCTATGGCCGCGTCTTCGGTTTTACCCATGTAAGCGGCTATAAGAGCATGTGGCATCGTACCTGCGGATTCAACACCCCAGTAATCCGCGTTCGCATCCGTTGAAACTCCGAAAGCCCCTGCCTTCAGCGCCGCGTATCCGTCGGTCGCTTGAACCCAATAGTGGTCGAACCTCGCGCTGAAGAACAAAACTGGTTTTCCTCTTGCCGCCCTCACAACTTTTTTGACAGCAGTCGCAGTGCTCGTCGCGCGCGCTATGACACCAAGGAGTATCGTTTCGAGATACCCAAAATACCTTGGGTCACCCTCTATGGTCATTACCGGCTCTCTCTCCTTCGCCTCCTCACCATCGTAAAGTGCCTTCACCTCTATCTCGTCCCACTTGTCTACCCACAACTCCGCGAGTCTCTGCTTTATACCCCATTTCTCTTTTGTCAAACTGATCACCTTATTTATGTCGAAATCAGCCGCAGCCTCCTGGATCTTTCTCTCCAGATCCAGAAGGTTTGAGAACAGCTCCTTCGCCTTTTCCTCATCTTTGTAATACCCCGTTCCGTATCTGAGTATCGCTAAGGCCTCGTCTATTCCAACAACCGTGCAGTCCTTTCTTGGGAAGAATTGATACAAAACCCTAACGGATCTGTTGTCTCTCTTGAGAACCTGGACGTACCTCATGAAATATATGTCCGAGTAATACCCGCTTCTGACTTTGTCTATCGGAACCTTGAAGACCTTTGGATGGAGCCGCTTTGGCAACCCGTTCACCTCCTCAAACGATTTCCGCCCCGAGAACTTCTCTCATCTGTCTAATGGCGAATTTATGCAGCTCTTCGTCATACGAAGAAACCCCTCTTTCGTGAACTTTCACAGGTATATCTCTGTTCCTTATCTCCTCAACCGTGAACATCACACATATGTTCGTTACAACACCGACGACTTCAAACTCTTCTATTCCAACTTCTTCTATGAGCTCGTCGAAATTCGTCTTGTAGAACGCACTGAATCTCGTCTTCTTTATTGAATAATGTTTTTCATACCCATCCAAAGCTTCCTCTAGCTTTTCGGTGAGCCTAGCTCCCTCACTTCCAGCTACACAGTGTTTGGGCCATACTTGGAATTCCCTATCGTTCTCGTCGTGCCAATCTTGAGTTGTTATTACCGGGAGACCTTCTTTCTTGAACTCCTCCACAAGATTTACGATATAGTCCACGACTTTCTCCGCTCCATCGTAATACAAAGATCCACCTGGATCCACGAAATCCCTCTGAAGATCGACTATCAAAAGAGCTCTCACGAAGTATCCCTCCCGCTTGAGACGATCGTTTTCTCAAATATTCTATCAAACCACGAGTCGATCGAAGAAATAGGAATTATAATAGGGGAGATGTGAGGAGGTGCTAGATGTGAAAATACTTCTGATAAATCCAAAAGACGAGGGATACTATCATAGACTCGGAGCGTTCTTCCCACCGCTTGGACTGGCTTACATAAGCTCGGTTTTAAAAAACGCCGGCCACGAAGTAAGGGTTGTGGACATGAACGCCGTACCGTACGATTACACAAAGGAAAGTTTTGAAGACTACGATGTAGTTGGGGTGTCGAGTGACACCGTTAGGTTTCCGCTCGCGAAAAAGATCGCAAAATTTGCAAAAGAGCGCGGCTCAACAGTCGTTATGGGCGGAGCACATCCAACGTTCGACGTTCACAACATACTCAAAGAAGGAGTGGCAGATTACGTGATACTCGGCGAAGGTGAAATGTCTTTTCTGGAGCTCGTGGAATCTCTCAAAAGCAGAGAGAGGTATCCGAGTATAAACGGATTAGCTTACCTGAAAGATGGAGAGGTCAAGATAAAACCCCATAGATTCGTCAAAGACTTGGATACGATACCTTTCCCGGACAGGGATGGGCTACCCCTTGACAGATACGTCATAAAATTTGACGGGAAAAGGGCGACGAGTATGATAACGTCGAGAGGATGCCCGTTCGATTGTGAATTCTGCTCGGCCTCTCAATTCATGGGTAGGCTTTGGAGAAAGCGAAGCGTCGAGAGCTCGATAGAAGAGCTCAAGATCTTAGTGAACAAATATGGATACAGATCCATCGTCTTTTTCGACGACAACTTCACTCTTGATCCGAAAAGGGCGACGGAGATATCTGAGAAGATACTCAAAAACGATCTGAAGATCAGCTGGTGGGCATTTTCAAGAGCAGACGAGCTTTTGGGACATGAGGACATGGTCGAAGCGATGGCAAAGTCAGGATGCAAGATGCTCTTCATAGGTTTTGAAAGCGCGAGCGACGAAGCCTTGAAAGAGTTCAAGAAGAAGCTAAAGAGTGATGTGGCATTCGATGTTGTCAGACTTCTAAAGAAGTACAATATCGACGTGTTTGCGAGTTTCATACTCGGAGCACTGAGCGATACCAAAGAAACCATAGCTAGAACGGTGAAGTTTGCCAAAAAACTCTCATCGATAGGCGCGAGTATTGTTCAATTCTCCATACTCACCCCATATCCTGGAACAAGACTCTTCTCAAAACTCAAATCGCTACTGCTGACAAACGACTGGAGGTTATTCGATGGAACGTATCTCGTCTTTAAGCATCCGAACTTCACCCCGAAGGAACTCAGAAAGGAATTTGTCAAGGCGTATTTCAAGGTATACACCACCCCGAAAATGCTCTTCAGAAGGGGATTACCGTATTTCTGGAAGCTCTTGAAAAGTAAGGGATACAGTCTTTTAGATATTTCAGATGGGAAAATGATTGAGAGGGTATCGGAAACCTGATCTGAGGTGATGATATGAAAAAGGTGTCTCATTCTTCCATGAGAAAGAGCAACCGTCTCTTGGTCGTGAAGATGATAAAAGATCTTGGGCCTATATCGAGGGCAGACATATCGAGAAAAACTGGCCTAACCAAATCGACGGTGTCTGAGATAGTGTCGTATTTCATGGACATGGGAATCGTGAAAGAAGTTGGTGCCAAGTCGAGATACGGAATCGGTAGGAAGGGAATTCTACTGGATATGGATTCTGGTGACCACTTGATCGTTGGATACGACGTCGGAACGATAAACAGCAGGGTGATCTTGACCAATTTGAAGGGTGAGATCATAAGGGAGAAGCGTTTTAAGACAACACGCGGTGAAAAAGATCTAATAGAACAGATAGAGAAGAGTATTCTAGATATAGCCAGAGAAGATTGGGAAAAGATCGTTGAAATAGGCTTCGGAGTTCCGGGAATGGTTGATCACAAAACTGGAATGATAATTCATTCCCCTAATCTCGGGGTGAGGAATTTTCCGTTTCTGAATGTTATCTCAGATGTGGTAAAGAAGAGGGTCGTGATGGAGCACAACGTAAAGCTCATGATGATAGCGGAAATGGTGTACGGATCCGCGAAAAATCACTCAAACGTCCTCCTGATAAACATAGGTCCAGGGATAGGATCCTCCTTCGTTTCGGAAGGACATCTCGTGAGAGGGAGTAGAAACTTCTCAGGAGAGATCGGACACATAACCGTTGTTCCAGACGGGGATGTTTGCAGGTGCGGAAGAAGAGGATGCTTAGAGACGGTTTCAGCCGCTTGGGGAATAGTCAGACAGTACGAAAAGAAATCTGGAGAAAAGTTACTAGATATGTACGACGCCAATGAAGTTGCTAAGAGGGCAAAAAACGGTGATAAAAACGCAATAGAGGTCTTCAGAGACGCTGGGAAATACCTGGGAAGAGTTTTGGCATACACCGCAAACATTTTGGACCCAGAAATAATACTCATAGGAGGAGGCTTGTCAAAATCGTGGGATCTCATGAGTGAAGACCTTGAAATAGAGTTCGAGGAAAACATCATACCCCCTCTTCAGGGAAATATAGACATATCGATATCAAGCCTTGGAGAATTTTCCACGGCAATTGGAGCATCGACAATAGCTATAGACGATTTCATAATATCGCTTTCATCTTCATAGAATTCTTATACCTGGCCTTCTCGTGAGGTTATCGCCCAAATTCAACTCCGGCCATCTGGATTCTTCCGTAAACGTCAGTATCTCAAACCCATCATCTGTCAGAAGGATGGTATCCTCGGATTTCGTACCCGTTATCGTCGGATTCCAAGCTACGAGCATGCTAGCCTGTAGAACGGTTGAAGAGTTCGGAATGGCCTTTTCTTCCCTAGAGTTGTATCCCGCTATTCCGCCTTGGTGGTGCTTTTCAAACTCATCCTCATGGTTGTATTCAGAGTATATATCTCTTATTGTGAAGAACATATCTCTCAACGTTTTTCCAGGCCTGGTGTTTTCCATTATCCGCGCATCTATCTTCGCGTTCAGATAGTGCTGGGTTTCCAAATCATCTGGAACCCTGACAAACGCCGCGGACCTAGTTGCCGAAAGAACGAGTCCGTACTTTCTAGCACATATGGATACGAAGAAAAACCTTCCCAGGGCATCATTTCCGGGCAAGTTGTGCCTGTAGAGGTTTCTGGTTCTTTCAGAGAACACCAAGAGTACGGGAAGATCGTATCCATTTATTTGAAATCCCCTCCTGATCTCGCCAGCGATTTCGAGCTCTGACATATCGGATCTCGCGTTCTCGATCACACCTTCAAGTATCTCCTGGATCTCTTCTCCCATCCTTCTTGCTCTGTCCACTTCCCACTCGCTCAAGACGATCCTGAGATTCTTCAAGTCGCCTGAGATGTTCAAAAATCCCTGAATTTCGGTGTCAGCCGCTGGGGAAACTCCGAGAACTCCCTCGACCTTCTCGAGAGGATCCTCGTACCACTTGTACTCGATGAGCTCGAAATCCCCGTTTATCTCTTCGTTCAAAAGTCTTCTGGATTCTATGTTGTTCGATATGAGATACGCAGAATCCCTGCTTACGAGAACCCAAGCGACTGCCTTGTCAGACCCTGACACCACCCATCCTCTGCCACCGGATGTTATCCAGGAGAAGTTATCGTTTCTGGTTATCAGCACAGAGGAGATTCGTTTTTCCTCCATGACCTTCCTCAACCTCTCAAGTTTCCATTGGAACTCCTCCATAGATTCACCCCCAAGTCGGTTAGATCTCCAGCGATAATCACGGATAATCCCATATAATCGGGGATTTTTGCATATTTTCCGAAAAAACGAATTTGCAGCTTTTACACTCCTTTGTGCTACCATAATAATACCATAAGTTTGTATTGAATACGAATTATCGAACAATTCGAACGATGCGAGGTGATCGATTTGAAAGCGATTGATCTTCCAAAAGGCTGGGGATACAAAGAGATCGTGAAAGAAGGAGATATGAGATACCTTAGCTTCGGTATTTTGAAACTCAAGCCGTCTGAAAGTTGGAAGACTAGTACAAATGAAAGGGAGGTCGCACTCCTACTTCTCAGCGGTTTCTTTGAGATAGACGCAAATGGCACAAGTGGAAAAGTTGGTCCAAGAAAGGACGTGTTCTCTTCAAAAGCGTACGCGGTTTACGTTCCGAGAGATTCGGAAATACTCGTGAAGGCTATCTATCCCACCGAGCTGGCCATCGTTAGCGCCCCTTCTGAGAAGAAACACAACGTTGTTTTTGTGAAACCAGACGACGTTAGGGTCAGAATCGTTGGCCAGCTGAATTGGAGAAGGCACGTTCACGACGTGATCTCGAGTGATATCTCTGCGGATATGCTCCTTGTGGGAGAAACTTTCAATCCACCTGGAAACTGGTCTTCCTATCCACCACATAGACATGACGTGGACAACATACCGGAGGAAAGCGATATGGAAGAAGTCTATCATTTTCGGGTATATCCGAAAAACGGTTTCGGAGCCCAGTTCATATACACGGATGATGGAAGCGTGGACGAAGTCATAAAGATCCGAGATGGACTAACAGTGGAGATAGACAGAGGGTATCATCCCGTCGTGGCTGCTCCAGGATACGAGGTTTACTACCTCTGGGCATTGGCTGGAAAGAAGAGGATACTCATACCTAAAGACGACCCAAATCACGCTTGGATAAAAGCAATGGAATATGTTGTAAGAGATTGGTGAATTTCACCTGAAGGGGGGGATGTGTCATGAAGAAGTTTCTGGTAGTTCTGCTCATAGGTGTTTTGGTTATCGGAGCCATGGGTATGACCAAGAAGGGGAACGTCATAATACTCAAAGCTGCAGACGATCACCACAAAGGTTATTCCACGGTCGAAGGGCTCTACCTGATGGCGAAACTCGTTAAGCTCTGGACAAACGGCAGGATACAGATCCAGGTTTACCCTGGAGCCGTTTTGGGATCGGAGAAGGAGACGATAGAGCAAACGCAGATGGGAATAATAGATATAAACAGGGTATCCATAGCTCCTCTAACGAGCTTGTACCCAAAGCTCTCCGTCTTCGCACTTCCTTACATATTCAAGAGTAGGGAACACATGTGGAAGGTGCTCGAGAGCGATATAGGCCAAAGCATGCTGCTGGGTCTTAAAAAGGTCGGACTCATAGGACTCGCGTACATGGATTCTGGTGCGAGGAGCTTTTACACGGTCAAGAAGCCGATACTGAGCCCAGCAGACCTCAAAGGTTTAAAGATAAGGACCCAGAAGAGTCCTGTCATGATGGACATGGTGAAAGCCATGGGTGGTAGACCGGTTCCAATGGCTTTTGAAGAAGTCTACAGCGCCCTTCAGACAGGAGTCATAGATGGAGCCGAAAACAACCCGCCGAGTTACTATGAGACCAGGCATTACGAAGTTGCGAAGTACTACTCCCTGGACGAACACGCCATGGTTCCAGAGATACTCGTGATGAGCTTGAGAACCTGGAATGCCCTCTCCCCACAGGACAGACAGATAATAAAGATGGCCGCTATAGCAGCCCAGGAACTTCAAAGAAAACTCTGGATTAGGGACGAAAAAGCCGCTCTTGAGAAGGTAAAAGAAGCGGGATGCAAGATATACCACCCGAACAAAGAACCCTTCATAAAGGCCGTACAGCCAGTTTACAAGAAATACGCTTCGAAGTATATGGATCTCGTCAAGAAGATACAGGAAATGGGTGAATGACGAAAAATGTTCGACAAGACAGATAAAGTGATCATCTCGTTTCTCGGAGTTTTAATAGTATTTCTAGTCGTTCTCACCTCCGTCCAGGTCGTTATGAGGTACGTCTTTGACTCCCCATTGACCTGGGCGGGGGAGTTCATAGGAATAGTGATGATATACTTTGGCCTCATTGGTGGAGCTTGGGGAATAAAACGCGGGATACACATAGCACTTGAGGTGTTCGTCCAGAAGTATTTCAAAAGTCTCAAAACCGCTGCAGACATCTTGGAAGTGGCTTCATATATTGCCGTGGGAATTTTCGAGATCATCTACGGGATAAAGATCGTAATACTTTCGAGATACGAGATCCTTCCCGCAACTGGAATAAAAGCATCATATGTCTACATGGCGATTCCCATTGCGGGAGCCGTGATGGTATTTTTCTCGATCGAGAAGATCATAAAGTTCTTGAAGAGGTGATCGAATGATAGCCTCCGCTACGATACTCATAGGTTCATTCTTAGGTCTTCTGGTTCTCAGAGTTCCTATATCGCTATCCCTGGCGCTCTCCTCTTTTTTGACAGCTTTCTCAATTGGAGTATCCCCCATGGTGGTCGTTCAGAAGATGTGCGATGTCCTCGATAACTTTTCGTTGATGGCCATACCGTTCTTCATACTCGCAGGTCAGATAATGGCGGATTCTGGGATAGCTGAAAGACTCGTTGACTTTTCGAATGTCCTCGTTGGAAAAGTCAAAGGTGGTCTGGCGATAGTGAACATAGTCGCGAGTATGTTATTTGGAGGCATGTCTGGGTCCTCCGTCGCTGACACAGCATCGATAGGTTCGGTACTGATACCGGAGATGGTGAGAAAGGGGTACGACAGAGACTACTCGATAGCGGTCACTGTGACTTCATCCACACAAGGGCTGATAATCCCGCCAAGCCACAACGCGATAATCTACGCGTATGCGGCTGGAGGCCTCTCGATAGCCAAGCTTTTTTTGGCCGGAGCGATACCAGGAGTGCTTATAGGCATTGGCCTCATGATACCCGCCTACTACATAGCGGTTAAGAGAAACTACCCGGCTGGAGAAAAGCCAACCTGGAGAAAGGCCTTGAAAGCCACGAAAGATTCACTTCTTGGCCTTCTCACGATAGTCATAATAATAGGAGGAGTTTTGAGCGGGGTATTCACGGCTACGGAATCTTCGGCTATAGCCGTCGTGTACGCCTTTATAGTCGCGTATTTCTTCTACAGAAGTGTGAATTTGAAAGAGATCTGGAATATCGTCCTGAGATCGGTAAGGACCATAGCCGCCGTGATGTTTCTGATAGCATCCGCATCCGCATTCGGATGGTTCCTGGCCTACCTGAGAATCCCGGATGCCATAGCATCGGCGGTTCTCAACATTTCTTCAAACAAGTACGTGGTGCTTCTTCTCATAAACGTGATCCTTCTACTCCTCGGAATGATAATGGACATGGCACCGCTCATATTGATAACCACTCCTATATTCCTACCGATAGCGGAAAAAGTTGGAGTGGATCCCATACACTTCGGAATAATAATGCTGATAAACCTCGGAATAGGACTCTGCACACCTCCCGTTGGAAACACACTCTTCGTGGGATGTATAGTCGGAAAGATGAGAATGGAAGATGTGGTTAAAGCGCTCTGGCCATTCTACATAGCCATGGTGGCAGTGCTCATGCTGGTAACCTATGTTCCCTCAATAGCCATGTGGCTACCATCGATGTTCGCAAACAACCTATAAGAAATCTTTTATCCTCCGAGCAATCTTCCTGCTTCCAACCACTTTTGCTATTTCTTCCAGAGAAGCTCTTTTCAAATCCTCATAGCTTGAGAAGTTTTTAACGAGATTCCTCATCCTCTTTGGACCTACTCCTTCTATTTTTCTGAGGACAGACTTCAAAGATTCTCTCATCCTGATCTTCCTGTTCCCCTCCACTGCAAACCTGTGGGCCTCATCTCTCACCGTCGCTAATACTCTCACGATCGGGCTGTCGAGTGGTAGTCTGTATTCTCCGTCCACTTTAACCACTCTCTCCTCCGATTTGGCGATGCCGACCACGGCACAACTTTTCCCGGCGAGCTTGAGTCCGTGGATCGCCGCCTTTACCTGACCTATCCCTCCATCTACGAACAAAAGGTCCGGGACATCATGTTTTGAATACCTCCTCTTAACCACCTCCTTTATGGATCTGTAGTCGTCTGGCTTTGGAAGGTTTATCCTGTATCTCCTGTACTCCTCCTTCACGGGTTTTCCGTCTTCGAAGACCACGACGGATGCGACGGTTCCTCTGCCCTGAAGATGGGATATGTCTATCCCCTCTATCTTCCTCACTTTCTCTAACCCCATAAACTCGGCTAGCCACTTCAACATGTCCTTTCTCAATCCTTTGGATCTGAGCTCTTCTTCCAAATTCTCCAGCGCTATTTCAACGAGACGATCTTCCGCATCATCTTCTGGAAGTGAAACGTTTACCAAGCCGGTGTTTATACTGTCCTTCGACACAACCCTGTCCGGTATCTCTCCCTCAAGTGCATAGAACCTCTCGACGAATTCTCTCATAGTGGCACTCTCCATCTCGTAAGAGAGTTTCCCCAGGAGAAATCCTCCCCTTATCCTGAGAACGACGAACATACCGTTTTTTCCAACCACGACGTCGATGTTTCTGCGATCTGGAAGCGATACGCCCTGTTCTTGAAGCATGCTCTCCATCTTGAGAAGGATGTCTCTATACCGCGCGGCGTTTTCAAAATCCAGCATCTCCGCGTGTCTTTTCATAGTCTCTTTGATCTTCTTCACGAACTCTTCAACATCACCTCTGAGGAAGCTCCTGAGATCGTTTAGGAGGTTTTCGTAGCCCTCCTCAGATACGTTCCCATCTATGCACGGACCGACGCATCTACCTATGTAGTAGTCCATACACGGCTTCTTTATCCTGTCCAGATTTTTCTTGCAGGTCCTGAACTTGAGAAATCTCTGGAGGGCGTCGAGAAGTTCTCTTGTGAACTTGACGTTTGTGAAAGGGCCATAGTATTCCCCAGATCCGCCTTTTCTCCTCACGATTTCCACATAGGGGAACTTCCCATTGGATATCCTTATGTACGGGTAAACCTCCGCGCTCTTCAAAAGGGTGTTGTACTTCGGTTTGTGGTGGTGAATCAGGTTGGCTTCCAAGAGGAGTGCTTCTCTTTCGTTCTTCGTGATTATCCATTCCAAGTCGTCAGCCTCTTGAACGATGAACACGGACTTTCCGCTTTTGGCGTTTACATGCTGAAAGAGTCTTTTTTTCAAGTTTTTGGCCTTCCCTATGTATATGGGAACTCCAGAACTTTTGAATATGTAAACTCCCGGACTTTCAGGTGCCCTCTTCACCTTCTCCTTCATTCAAGTGTTCCTCCCAGATGTCGAACACCTTTTTCGCGAGTTCGTAATCGTCCACGTACTCCACGTACTCCTCGCCATCGAGGTTCACTTCTTTGAATATGTGTATATCTCCCTCATCCTCCACGCGTGTGAGCTCTGGATCCAAAAACACCTCCTGACAAACCCAGTATATCTCTCCCTCATAAGCTACCTCGTCTAACTTTTTGTAGAAATCCTCATTTCCTTCATCGTCCACTACGCTGAAAACCTCCACTTCCACCGACTCATGTTCGTGATCTTCTTCCGGAAAATTCACGTCGAACTCCACAAGCATCACCTCCGATTCTGGGGAAGATTCTACTATAAAACAGCGTAAGCGCATGTGATATTCTGTGAGATAATTACCTCGAGGTGATAGCGTGGATTACAGAAGACTCTCCAAACTTATAACGCTGATAGAGACCGATCCACTTAAAGGAAGAAAAGAACTAGAAAACATGGAAAAGAAAGATTCGATGATAGTGGGGATCACCGGTAGTCCTGGGGCCGGGAAATCAACTCTCGTTGACAGACTGATAGAGGTTTTCAGAACTGAAGGGAAGAGCGTCGGTGTGATAGCAGTCGATCCATCTAGCCCTTTCAGCGGAGGAGCTTTCCTTGGAGACAGGATAAGGATGAAAAAACACTTCACAGATGACGGTGTTTTCATAAGGAGCATGGCTAGTAGGGGGAGCCTTGGTGGTGTGAACGATTCCATATTCGACGTTGTAGAAGCTTACAGAGCGTACGGTTTTGACGTCGTCCTGATAGAGACCGTCGGTGCTGGTCAAACTGAGGTTGAGATAGCATACGTGGCGCAGACGGTCGTTCTTGTTCTGTCACCTGGAAGCGGAGACGAGGTTCAGATGCTTAAAGCCGGAATAATGGAGATAGCCGATGTATTCGTTGTGAACAAATCAGATCAACTTGGAGCGGATGCTCTTGTTCTGAGCATAAGAGCAATGCTGGAGATATCCGAAAAGAAGGATTGGATACCACCGATAGTCCAGACCGTGGCCACGACGGGAATAGGTGTGAAAGAGCTTGCAGATGCCATAGAAAAACACCATGATTATCTCATAAAAAGTGGGGAGATCGAGAAAAGGAGACTCAGGAGTGAGAAGAAACACGCAGAACACGTGATGATGAACGAAATAAGGGAGATAATAAATCGTTCCGAAGGAAAGAGATTCGAAGAGATTCTGAGGGAGATCAGGAAAAGCCTCTGCGGATGAATCGAACTCTCTCCCTGAAATCCCTATCTCCAACTCTTTGATCCTCTTCCTTGAAGAAAAGCGCGTGAACATCCGTTGCAAGTGTATCAAGCTCGAACATCCTGAGGTAAAGTTCCTCATCCACTTCTAAACCGTCCTTGAGATCCTCCAAGATTTTCTTGTGAAGGGACGGGGTGGATATTAGAGGAATCTTTGATCTTTTTTTCATAACCTTCAAAAGTTTCCTACCATTTTCGTTGAAAGCCAGGATTCTAGCATATTGGGGACCTTTCTCGTTAACTCTCCCCATGAAATCTTTCGCAAGATCGAAGAAAGCGTGGAGCATCATCCGCCTGAGTCTCGTAAAAGTGAACCTCTTCGTCTTCAACCTCTCTATGAAATCTTTTAAACTCTTGGACCTCTTCACCTCTCTTTCAAACCTGGCGTCGAGCCCCTCCACGAACCCGTGAATTCTCGAGAAGTCCTCTCTCTTCATGAGCCTGAACCTCGACATGTAAGCTAGGTCCAAATCCTTCCAAAATACCGGACCCCTTCCTTGAGATATCTCCCTTCTTATCACCTCGTAGCTTCTCATTGGAACGGCTTCTTTGACCAGGTCCCATCTCTCATCCCTTATTAGTTTTCTTATAGCCGTGGCACTCGAGAGTTTTCCCTTGAAATCTTTTTCGTTGTAATCCGCTCCGATCCTTTTTATCGTGTGAAACTCAATACTCGATCCGTATCGAAGGATAGATCTCACGTACTCGACTCCCAATATGTCGTTCGATCTCTCGATGTTTTTGACCCTCTCTGGATCGAGAATTCCAGCCTCACTGACGTATTCCAGAAGGGCTTCCTTTCTCGCGTTGGGAAAAGACAGTCCTTTTTTCAGCTTCACGTGGAGGATCTCCTGATATCTCCAGGGTTGTTCGTGAAGGATCCTCGCCGTCTCCACGAGAAACTCCCTGTCGGAGGATTCCGATCCGAACACGATATCGCTCACAACTCCTATTCTGTGAAGGAGCCCGACGGATCCAAAAGCGAAACCACCAGCGTCTTGAGTTGCGTAGACGAACGGGAGTTCCAAGACGAGATCCACACCATGCTGAACGGCTATCTCAGCCCTCGAAAACTTGTCTATTATCGCCGGTTCTCCCCTCTGAGTAAAACTTCCGCTCATCACAGCAACTGTGTAGTCTGGGTGTACAAGCTCTTTCGCGGACCTTATGTGATACAGATGTCCGTTGTGGAACGGGTTGTATTCGACGATTATCCCCAAGACCTTCAAATTGATCCCTCCCAACTTTTAGGAATTTTACAAAAAACGGGAGAAGAATAAACG
>JALVXE010000138.1 GCA_027038385.1 Thermotogaceae bacterium | reverse complement strand
GTACGAGACTATCCCGCTGAAGTACGATCTCGTCGGTCAGGAAACGACCGGGATGGGCGGGTTCGCCATGGCCATGAGGGCTTTTCCCGTCGTCGAAGATTACATAAACAGGATAGAGAAAACGTCAAGGTCCTTTGTGGTGAACTTCACTAACCCATCTGGTCATGTCAGTGAGTTCGTTCTCAATTACCTGAAATATGACAAATTCGTTGGGCTTTGCAACATACCGATAAACCTCTTGAAAGCCGTGGCCGATATGTTCGGTGTTGAGATAGAAGACGTCTTCTTCAAATATTACGGACTAAATCACCTCACGTTTCTTGAAAAGGTTTACGTGAAGAACGAAGAAGTCACTGAAAAGGTCCTTGAAAAAGTCGAGTATGCCCCGGCGAATTTCGATAGCAGCCTCCCAATCGATCTTGTGAAGATCCTAGGACTATTTCCAAATTCTTATCTTAAGTACTACCTCCTCGAAAGAAAGGTCGTGAAAGACCTGAAAAACTCTACTCCAAGGGCCAAAGTGGTAATGGATATAGAAAAGGATCTTTTTAAGGAGTACGAATCGGTATCGGATATTCCTCCAGAGCTTTCAAAGAGAGGCGGGAGCATGTACTCGACCGCTGCCGCTCTTCTGATAAGGGATCTTCATCTATCCAGTGGAGCCGTCCACATAGTCAACACGAAAAATTCCGGGGCTGTTTCCAACATTCCTAAGGACTACGTCATGGAGATTCCATCTGTGACCAGGGGAGGAAAGGTCTTTCCGGTATCCATTGGAGAAGCGGATCCGTTTGCCGTTGCGTTCATACACAACATAAAGATGTACGAGAGATTGACGATAGAAGCCTACCTCAGGAGATCGAAAAAGCTCGCCCTCAAGGCGATGCTTCTTCATCCCCTCGGACCGGATTATGACTTCGCAAAGGAGCTTTTGGAAGAGCTCATAGAGGCCCATGGTTTCGATTTGAGATGAGGGAGTGAAGGAATTGGCTTTCATGGGTGTAGATGTTGGAGGAACGAAAACGGACGTTCTGATAGTTGATAAAAAAGGTAGAGTTTTGAGCAGGTACATAGGGGGGCCTGGAAACTACGAATCTTTGGGAATCGACAGAGCTCGCGAGGAGATCGACAGATCCCTGAGATCTGCTCTGAATATGGCCAACCTCGAAAAAGGGGATATAGATTTCGCTTTCTTCGGTATGGCTGGATTCGATCACGAAGAGGACCGAAAGACCATCGAGGAGATCCTTGGGGGACTCGGACTGAACAGGTACGACTTTGATAACGATGGAAGGATAGCCTTGAAATCCGGAACGGGCGATGACGTCGGGATAATGGTGAGTTGTGGGACTGGTAGCGTCAGCTACGCTTCTGATGGCAAAAAGGTTAACAGGATTGGTGGATACTCGTGGAGCTTTGGCGAGAGGCTCGGCTCATACCTGATAGCCGGCATGGTGACGTCGGGGGTGGTTAGATCGAAGGATGGTAGGGAATACAAGAGTCTTCTCGTGAAAATGCTAGAGTCGGAGTTAAAGATGAGCGTAGAGAGCCTGAGAAGGCTTTCAAGAAGCGGGATTTATTCTCTTTCGGATTACATCCCTAGGATAATATCGGTTCTTTTCAGGGCCTACGAATCGCATGATTTTATCGCAACGAAAATCCTCCTTGGAATAGTTGATGAAATAGTCAGAATAACCTTGGCACATTTCAACAGGCTCGACTTCAAACCGCCTGTTAAGCTCGTACTTGAGGGAACGTTCTTCAAGAAATCCCCGGATTACTTAAAAGAGATGGTTTCATCGGCACTTGGTGAGGATTTCGTCGTTGTTATTCCAGATCATCCTCCGGTCGTTGGAGCAGTTCTGTTCGCCTTGGACAGATCTGGCATAGATTCGAAGAAGCTGTTCAAGGAACTGATATCCCAGATCACTTGAGCTTTAAAAGTGTGTACGAGAAAAACATCGATCCACCCAATATCGCGAGTGCATATCCTATTCCAAGTGAATCTGCAATCCATCCTATCGCCGGGGTGGCCGCAGCCGTGAGGAAGGTCTTGAGTTGTGATTCAACGGATAGGGTTGACGTGAGAGCAGAGGAAGGAGCCTTGGAGCTTATGTACGCAACCATCATGGGCTTTCTCAAGTTCTGCAAAACGTATATGGTCATTAGGAGGATTACGGACAGAACGGATAGGTTGATCTTCAAGAAGAAACCTGCCAAGGTTATCGCCGAAGCCACGGATATGAACATCACGTTTGCAGCTTTTTCGATACTCTTCACTCTCTTCACGACTTTTCCAGCGTTTCTCGAAGCTCTACTCGTCATCATGTAGACGAAGAAATAAACGATTCCAACGACTATCGCCGTTCTATCCTTTCCATTCATGGAGAGAAATATTGGGAGAGAGAGTGCGAAGCTTTTGAGTATGGGTTGCAAATACTCTTTGGCTGTCTTGAAGAATCCATCGAACATCGCACTGTTCATTATCGGCTTTAAAACTTCCCAGCTTTTGAATATCGATGCGAATTCTTTGACGGTTTTCTTTCCGCCCCTTTTCTCACCCTCAAGTTCCTTTGGATAAGTAGCCAGGTTTACGAGGTTTATCGAGTAAGGTATGAGCGCAAAGAGAAAGACCTTCCTGTAATCGTTCGTCAGTATGACTACAACCGCTGACAGGATGGCGTTGAAGGCCGATCCGAGTTGCGAGAAAGATCTCGTCGCTCCGTAGTACTCTACTTTCAGATCGTACATTCCTTTTATCTTGAGGTACTCGTATATCATAGATTTATGAGTGCCGCTTCTGAAGGTGTCTCCGAGTGCCAAAAGTATCATCGCCGCAGAAAGAAGAAGATAACTTGAGAAGAAGTAGAACGTGGAGAAGGCCGCTATATACGAGAGCATTGAAGCCACCATTGCTTTTCTTCTTCCATAGGCATCCGCGAATATCCCCGTGGGTATCTCCAGTATGTACGTCGCTATCTCTGATATCGAGAAGAGAAAACCGATCTTCAGGAAAGAGAGCCCCAAAGACCTGAAGTAAAGTATCAGAAATGGTTCGTAAAAGTTGAGATTTTTCAGAAAGCCGTAAGCCGCAAACCTAAAGAATTGAAAGTCCTTCTTGAAGTCATCCTTCCCTATATCTAACCACTCCCACTCCAACCATTCCAGGAGCGACGTGTTTTGTTATCACCTTCGCGGTCAGCGCATGCGCCCTGAAGACGACCTCAAAGTGCTTTTGGAATTCCTCATAGAGTCTTTCGGCTTCTTCATCTGCCCCGGCTGTGATAGTTATCAGCTCTATCCTTTCACCCTCTTCGTATCCGAGATCCTTCAACTTGTCTATTATCGCTTTTTGTGCCTTCGCCACTCCTCTGGATTTCGCGTACGGTATCATAACTCCCTCTTCGTTTATGAACACGTTCACCTTCATCTTGAGCATAGTCCCGAGGAATCCCTGAAACTTTGAGATCCTTCCGCCTTTAACTAGGTATTCAAAGTTTGAAGCGTAGAACACCGCCTGATAGTCTCCGTTATCGTACCTGTCTTTCAGATAGCTGAGGATTTCCTCCGTGCTCATTCCTCTCTGGTGAGCAAGTCTCGCGTCTCTAGCTATCATCGAAACGACCGCAGATGCTCTCAAAGAATCGAAAACGTACGCTGGTATATCCACTTCCTTGGCCGCGAGCGTAGCGCTGTTGTAGGTTCCGGACATCTTGGTCGATATGGTTATCACGAGAATCTCGTCGTACCCCTTTTCCTTTATTTCGTTGTACTTCTCGACGAAATCTTTCACAGTTGGCTGTGAAGTATCCGGAATATCCGGGCTCTCCATTATTCTCTTGTAAAATTCCCTTTTCTCTTCTTCTATCCAGGTATCCTTCTCCTGTGTTCCATCCGGCCAGATTATGTAAAGAGGAACAACGTCGATGTCATATTCCTCCATGAAACTCTCCGGTATATCAGCCGTGCTGTCAACGATTATCTTCAGTTTCTTCACCATTTCACCTCCCAACGTTTTCAAGTGCCACCGAAGCCGCACCTAGAACCCCTGCTCTATCTAGGAGTGGACTTATAACAACATCGAACGTTCCTACGAAAGACGGCATCAAGTAGCTCTCAACCTTCTCTTTCAACGGCTTGAGTATCACGTCTCCCGCTCTCGACACACCACCACCCAATATCACTATCTGGGGGTTGAATATGTGAGCGAATCCCGCTATTGCCCTTCCGAGGGCGTCCACCATCCTATCCCTTATGATCGTTCCGAGTTTGTCTCCATTTCTTGCCGCATCCATAACAACCCTAGCACTGATTCTATCAGACCTGAATATCTCAGAATCTAGGAAATCTTTCTTCATCTCTTTGGCCATCCTGACTATCGCAGTCGCGGACGCTATCGCTTCAAGGCAGCCGTGATTTCCGCATCCGCATTTGGGACCATTCGGCTCGACTATTACGTGTCCGAGCTCTGCGCCTATTCCCATGTATCCCTTTAGAAGTATCCCATGCGTTATCACCCCACCTCCAACACCCGTTCCGAGAGTTAGAGCGACTATGTGATCGTACCCTTTCCCGGCACCGAACCACTTCTCTCCCAGAACGAAAGCGTTCGCATCGTTTTCAACAAATGTTGGAATACCGGTGAGCTTCCCGATCCTATCCGCGAGGGGAACGTCTTTCCAATCTGGAAGATTTGGCGAGAATTTCACCACACCACCAAGAATCGATCCCGGCGATCCGATCCCAACAGCTTTAGCATCTTCTTTGATGGAATTTATAACCTCTGCAATCCTGCATGTTATCCTTTCGAATCCTTCCCATGCTCTCGTCTCGTGTTGCTCCTCTTTCAAAATTTCTCCACTTTCCGCATCGACCAGTCCGACCGTGAAAGTCGTTCCGCCAAAATCCACCCCGACTATCTTCAAGATTTTCCACCCCTTGACATCTCTTCCTTGAGTTTGGGGATCACGTATTCCATAACTTCAAAAACGTCTTTCCCTTCTATCGATGCTCCGGCAGCCCTTGGGTGTCCTCCTCCGCCTATCGACTTTGCGAATTTTGAAAGATCGAACCACTCTTTGCTTCTCATCGAGACATGTACGAGTTTAGGTCTTATCTCCATGAACATGATCGCAACCTCCACACCTCTTATACTTCTGAGCTCGTGAACGAAACCAGTGCTGTCTTCATCCGTGCAGTTGTGCTTTTTGTACATCTCCTGGGTTACATAGGAGTATACCAGCTTTCCATTGAGCTCTGTCCTCATCTTTTCAAGTACATCCGCAAAGAGGTGAAACTGCTCTATTCTCTTATTTTCCAGTATCATCGCGGATATCCTGTGCGGTTTTCCCCCGAGTTTTACAAGCTCTGTGGCGTCTTCGTAAACTCTTGCATCGGCGTTTGGGAATCTAAGAAAACCCGTATCCGTGAGAATCCCCATCAGATTTATCGTTGCCAAGTTTTCGTCATACTCCACGCCGAGCTCTTTGTTAACCCTGAGAATCATCTGAGCGCACGCACCGAAAGATCTGTCTACCCAGTTATAATCTGCAAACTCGTCGTTCGTGGCGTGGTGATCTATAACGGCTACGGGGATCTTCCCTATGAGATTTTGGAAATTCCCGATTCTGTCTGGTGATGAAACATCGACAACGACCATTAGATCTGGATCGAAACCAGTATCTAAAAACTCCTGGTAATTTACGATATCTTTGACCTCTTCGAGATCTTCAAAAATCCACGGGATCTTCCAGTCTATCCCGCTCATCACTTCCTTTCCAACTGATCTTAAGCCCTTTGACAGGCTCAAAACTGAAGATATATCATCTCCATCCGGCATTATGTGACCAACCACAAGCACTTTCTTTGCCTTTTTTATCGCTTCCATGACTTCTTTCATTCTATCCCTCCCGGTCATGATTTTATAACTAGGAAATTTTACCAGAAATTTTTACGCGTCTTTAGAGGATTGAGATGAGTTATAATCAAATATGCTTCGAGATTGGGGTGATGGGGTTGAGAGTTACTAATCTTTTGATCTTCTTTTTGACGTTTGTTCTTACTGTATTGACTTTTGCCAACGTCGATGAGGTAATAGTGGCGGTCATAGGAAATGATGAGTCTTTCGTCAGATCTGTCGAACAAAGCCTTAGCGGGATCGTCTCTGGATTTCTGAACGAAAGCGACAAAAAGCTTCTCATAAAACAAAAAAACGAGTGCGAGATGGGACTTGCAGAGTGTGTTGATACCGGAAAATTTCCGCAGCTTGATTTCGTTATAGAAACTGGAAAAGCGGTGAGGATCCTCTCGATTGAACAGAAAAAAGTTGATACGCTTCCAGATTACATCTCGAAAGATCCAGATGCCATAGCGGAGTATTTTGAAGAGTTCGATATGTACTTTCATCTTCCGCAGTTTCACGACCCGCAGGCAAAGCATGGTGATGTTTACATTCTAATGGACAGGGATTTCAAAGATATTGGAAAATGCGTTTACAAAGGAAGCGGAAAGTACGTAGATCTTGAAAATTGCCATGTCAGAAAAGCAATCTACGCAAGGAGAGAGAGGAGAAAGGTGAGCTTTAAAGGATATGAAAGAGAGCTGAGCAGGTCAGATATCAGGACGATTTGGATCGGTGCAAAAAGGTTTGAGGTTTACAAAGATGGTCAGAATGTCGAGGTACCTGTGAGAGTTTCAAGAGGAGGATACATGGTGATAATAGACATCTACAACGACAACGCCGTCGTGCTGGACGTTGTGCCGGTTGAGAGAGGAGTTACAACATTCAAATTCGAGGCGTATCACGATCCATCAGTAAGGTCTGAAGAGCTTGTCTTCGCTCTTATGGATCCTCAGAGCAAAATCCCGGTGCCGAATAAGCTTCTAAACCTTGATGAGTTCAAGATGATCCTAGAGTCTTCATCTGTTGGAGTTTTCTACTTCACAGTTAAAGGAGGAGATTGATTTGAGAATCGGGATAATAGGTGTTGGAAACATAGGAAAGATTATCCTGGAGAGGCTACTCATAAGTGGAAAGTTCTCACCAGAAGAGATAGTCATATACAACAGAACGAAATCAAAGGCTCAGAGATACGCCGACAGGGGAGTGAAGATAGCTCCGGATAACAAAACACTCGTTGAGAAATCTGACGTTGTGTTTCTATGCGTTAAGCCTCAAGATTCTGACGTGATGTTCAACCAGGTCGAAGGGGCGGACACACACGAGAAGATATTCATAAGCACGATGGTTGGAATAAAGGTGTCTCAGATATCCGAGAAGACCGGGTCAAAATACGCCGTGAGAATCATGCCCAACATCCCCGCTATGATAGGTAAAGGGATCACCCCAACGAGCTTCTCAGATGCCTTCGATGATGAAAAAAAGAGAGAGGTAGTTTACATACTGGAGACCCTTGGAAAAGTCGTCGAAGTCCCGGA
This sequence comes from Thermotogaceae bacterium, assembly GCA_027038385.1. GTDB lineage: Bacteria > Thermotogota > Thermotogae > Thermotogales > Thermotogaceae > WGAO01. Next base: position 1,652 of record JALVXE010000138.1, on the reverse strand, counting down.
AAAGTACATGGCTGCTGTGACTTCGTTGAGTGGAAGCGGTCCAGCTTTTGTCTTTGTCTTGATAGAGTCGCTAATAGACGCGGGGCTTCGGCTCGGTCTATCTTACGATCTGTCAAGAGAACTTGTCATAGAAACGTTGAAAGGATCCGCCGAACTTTTACAAGTTATGGGAAATCATCCTGGTGAGTTCAGACACATAGTCACGTCCCCAGCTGGAACGACGATAGAAGGTATATACTCGCTTGAAAGGGAAGGAATAAGGGGAATCCTTATGAAAGCGATATACGATACTTACAAAAGAGCAAAGCAATTTGAAAGATGATATGCGTATACGTTTTGGCCGCTGGAAAGAGCGAGAGGTTCGGAAAGGAAAAGCTTCTTCAGAAGATGAACGGAAAGACTCTGCTTGAGATAGCTCTGGATATTGCGTCGTCTTTTGGAGATTTAACAGTCGTAGTAAAACCTTCCCTAAGAGTTCCGTATGGATTCAGGGTAATTGTAAATGAGAGCTACAAAGAAGGAATCGCGACTTCCGTGAAGTTAGCACTGAAAGATGCCATCGGCAGGCGATGTGATGGAATGTTGATATTCCTCGCCGATATGCCGCTTTTAAAAAAAGAAACCGTTTTGAGAATTCTCGCTGAATCAAAAAGATCAGGGAAATTGATAGTTTTTCCGGTGTATGACAAAAAGAAAGGATTTCCAACTCTTATAAAGAAAGAAGCTTTTAAATTCTTCGATGATCTCTTTGGTGATGAAGGTTTCAAGAAAGTGATAAGAGAGCATCCGGAGATCTGCAAAAGCGTTTCCGTGGATGATCCTGGATGTATTTTTGATATCGATACACCAGAAGATTTAAAAAGAGCGGCCAAGCACTTTGGCCGCTCATGAGAGAACTGATTTCATTATCTTCGCTAATTCCACGAAACTCTCCTTTAGAGATGCTCCCCCAACAAGTCCACCGTCCACATCCGGTTGGGCTATTATCGGAAGGAAGTTATTCGGTTTTATACTGCCACCGTAGAGTATTCTGACTTCTTTTGCAACTTCTTCTCCATACATCTCAGATAGGAGCTTTCTTATGAACTCGTGAACTTCCTGTGCTTGATACGGCCTTGCAACTTTCCCAGTTCCTATAGCCCAAACGGGCTCGTAAGCTATTACGATCTTTTTCACCTCGTCCTCGCTCAAGCCGTGCAAAGCTTCCTTGATCTGCCTTTCAACAACGTTGAAAGTGAGCCCTTTTTCCCTTTCTTCCAATTTCTCGCCAACGCAAAGTATTGGTGTGAATCCGTGATCCAGAGCGCTTTTGACTTTATTTCTTATCAGCTCATCGCTTTCTTTGAATATGTGCCTTCTCTCGGAGTGCCCTATTATCACGTACTCGACCCCAACCTCCTTTAACATCAGCGGCGATATCTCTCCGGTGAAAGCGCCCTGCTCTTCGTAGTGCATATTCTGCGCGGCTAGCTTTATGTTCGTTCCCCTGACCATCTCGCCCACTTCAGAGAGAGCAGTGAACGTTGGCGCGATGACTATTTCGAATTCTTTAAACTCTTTCATCTCGTTTATGAGCATCGATACGAACTCCTTTGCTTCCCTTCTCGTTTTGTGCATCTTCCAGTTTCCCGCCAGTATTAACCTTCTGTCCA
>JALVXE010000137.1 GCA_027038385.1 Thermotogaceae bacterium | reverse complement strand
CAATTTATCCAGATAAAATTCTCTGTCGCATGACAGGGTGAAATACATGTTGACGGACGGAAGCGTTTTGAAAACAGCTGCTCCAAACCTGAATTTTCCCATGTCGGGCATTTCTCCAGCAACTGTGGCACTCTTTGACATAAGAATAGCCGCGTCGTATGCCTCGTTCAGAGTTCTCCTGTTCACCAGCACCAGAAGCTTCCCGTTGAAAGTTGGGCTCTTTGGATCTATGACGATATCCTCCATATTCTTTCCACCGCCACACGTGGAGTTTTTTGAGAAAATCAGCTTCTTTCTCAAATGGACGGGGCTTTTGATCAAATGTTCAACGAGAACTTTTACTTCTTTCCAGTCTCCACCAGAGTTGTCCCTCAAATCCACTATCAGTTTTTTTGAGGTGCTCGCGAGATTCTCCACTGTATCCTCGAAATCCTGTATATCCTGTCCCCACATGGAAAACGTCCTCACCTTTAGGATATCCACATCACCTTTTCTGTACACGTAGAATGGTCTTTCCCTACCGTATATCTTGGATCTCATACTCTTGTATTTGACTATCGGAATACTGTACACTTTGATGGTCTTCCCCGATATCCTGATTTTGTAAGATTCCCTTCTCTGTATGCTCGGCAACCTAAACATGAATTCTTCTGCTAAATTCTCCCACTGAGCTTCGCTCTCAGCTCCCACGTACTCTTTGAGAAATTTCACCAGCTCCTCCGTGCTCATTCCGTCGAATTCCTCTATCATGGATCCGTTTTTCACATCTTCCGTCACGGAGTCGTATGCGTACAGTTTCCCGTCGTGGAATATCACCTTGAACGGAAGTACGGGCATGTAGCTCGGCATCCCAAAGTGGACATAACTCTCATGATCCTCCAAAAGTGCGAATAAGGGTTGAACTAACAAGAAGAAATCCATCCTGTGCATACTCTTGATGGATTTCTCAGCCTTTTTCATGTACTCGTCGAAGGTTTCCTTTGGGTTTTTCCAGAAAGGATCTGCATGATCGTATATCATCGATTCGATCGTTTTGAGGTCCCTTTCGAGCCATTTCGGATTCACCCTCCTCTTACTCGTAGAGCCAATTACGAGGAACCAAATGACTGGAACGAACGAGATCGCTATCAGGGCGTAAGCAACTTTTTTCAAATTGTCGTTCCAGCTTCTCAAATCTTCAGTACCTCCTTGAGTACCTTCAAGAAGTACTCGTTTTCCTCCCTCTTGCCTATCGATACCCTTATACCGCCCCAGAACGATCTCACAAATACTCCTCTGTCCCTGAGAGTTCTAACCACTTCATCCGCACTTTGAACCTTGAAATATAAAAAGTTCGTCTGAGATGGGAAGGGTTTCAAACCCATTCCCTCGAGCTCCTCGAACATTCTCCTCCTTTCCATCTCTATCTCCTTTATCCTTCCAAGGAATATCTCTCGATTTTTCAGAACCTCGAGTGCGAGCTCCATCACAAAGGAAGAGAGGTTGTACGGGTTTCTCTTCTCGTCCAATTTCTCGATGTTCTCCGGTCTGGATATGACGTATCCGAACCTCTGCCCTGCAAAGGCAAAAGCTTTTGAGAACGTTCTCAGTATTATGAGATTTGGGAAATTCCTCAAGAGGTTCACCGTTGTTACCCAAGAAAACTCAAAGTACGCCTCATCCACAACCACCGTTGCAGGACTTTTCAGTATTCTCAATATCTCCTCCATCTCAAAGTGATGACCAGTGGGGTTGTTCGGATTTGGGATGAAAACCATGTCTCCCTCATTTAGATCGACATCCGGTATCTTCAAATCATCTACTAGAGATGGATCATAAATCTCCAGCTCGTGAATCTTTGAGAGCGTGTAATAAAAATAGTAGGTTGGTGGAAAGAATACAACTCTCTTTGGTCTCAGCATCATGCAGAGACTTATCCCGCCGTCAGCCCCCGGGGTTACGGTTATCCATCTCGCGTCCAAAAAGTCAGCCCTTGACGTCTCCTCGCTGTAATTTGTCAGTTCCCTTCTCCGCTCGTCCGTTGGGGCTTATACACACCTCG
>JALVXE010000136.1 GCA_027038385.1 Thermotogaceae bacterium | reverse complement strand
GATTGGGGGATTTTCACTTACGAAAAGAGCAGAAAGATCGTCAGAGATTTTGCGAAATCCCTAGGTTTAAAACACGTGTTTTTGGATGGAAGCTGCGAGCAAAGAAAAGTCTGGAGATTTGGTCCGTCGTGCAACTCCTGCACGAAGTTCGTAAAGCTTGAGATACTGAAAAGATTCGCTGGCAAGCGACTTATAATGACAGGAGCTAACAGTTATGATAGCTGGGGGAAAACCGGACTTAAAGTTTTCAGCGGTGTTTACGCGCCTCTCCAGGATTTGAATAAAAAAGAAATAAGGGCGATGATAGATCATCTGGGTATCAGGATAGAGAAAATAGGTGAATCGGAAAAACGTGAAGGTTGCAAACTGAAACATCTTTTGAAGCCCCTCATAAGTTGCGAGTACCACGGAAACGCCGTGTCGAAATCCAACGAGATTCTCCTTGAAAATTTGAATGGGGATTTCAAAGAAGCCTTCGTGAAGATAATAGGGCCGCTTTCAGAAAACATTGCGGTAGTCTACACAGACCCGCCGATTGGAGAGAATACTCTTGAAAAAATCATAGGGAAAATTTCGAGTTTGAGCGAAATAGACGAGGTTGTGGTATTTCAGGAAGGAATGAAGATAAAAGTCGTCGCTTCAAAACCGATATACAGAAATCCCGAGGCGAGAAAGAACATAGAATTCTACATAGGACTTCCAGGGGAATACGAGTGGATCGAGTCCAAAAACACCAAACTTCGGACCTTCCAGGTGGTTGAAATCTCACCTTCTGCTGGATAATTGGAACGAGGTGATCTGGGATCTGAGAAAAGAGAGTTCATAAACGCTGAGTTTGGATATGTCAGATTTGAGAAAACTTGAAGGTAGCTTAAAGTGTGCTACGATACAACGGGGGGCGATAGGATGGCGGCCCTTAGGGAGATCGAGGATATTATATCGAAGATCGAGGGGATAAAAGCCGTCAAGGTCGTTGGAGATGGGGACAACATAAAAGAAGTTCACATCCTTGCAAGCTCAGATAAAAATCCCAAACAGGTTGTCAGGGATGTTGAGACCGCGGTCTTCGCGATAACCGGAGTGAAGATAGACAGAAAAGTCGTCTCCGTGGCTCAGATAACTGGAGAGACGTCTAAGAGAAGGAGAAGGATAGCTCTTGTGGAAATAGAAAGGATAGAAAGCAGATTTGAGATCACCTATAGGGTGACCCTTCAAAAGGATGGGGAAGAATACACAGGAGAGAGTACGGGGCCTATGACAAGTCCGAGTATTCCGTTGACCATAGGAAAGGCCTTGATAAACGCTGTATCAAACGGTGACATAGCGATATCCGTCGACGATGTTCAAACCGCAAAAGTCTTCAACAAAGAATACATCCTCTCGCATATGACGTGTTTCGACGGGGAGGGAGAATGGGAAGTTATAGGAATAGCCCCCAGGGGTGAGGACTTTGAAAGATCGTGTGCTCTCTCGGTTATAGACGCGCTTGAGAAAGTGCTTTGAAGGGGGTGAGAGCTGTGGGAAGAGTCAGAGTTTACGAGCTTGCAAGAGAGCTTGGAATGACTTCGCGTGAGCTCCTTCAAGAGCTGGAAGACCTGGGTATAAAAGTCAAGAGTCATATGAGTTTCATAGATGAGGAAACAGTTGGGATAATCTTAGAGCTCTTCGATCAGGTTGAGAAGGAAGAGAAGAGACCTGTTAAAACAAAGGTCGGAAGGAGAAAAGAAGAAAAAGAGATGGAAGAGATAGAAGATTTGAAAGAGAAAAAGAGAAATCTGGTGATAATAGAGAATGATGACGATTTGAGACTGGACAACTTCGCGAAGAAGATAGGAAAGAGTCAGACTCAGATAATACAAGACATGTTTGTCAAGAAGGGAGTCCCCCTCAAACCTGGCCAGAAGCTTGAAAACGCCATGCTCGCCATGATCGGGGAACTCTACGATCTGAAGATAGAAATAAGGGGAAGAGAATCTCAGGAGGAACAAGACGACGAGCTCAAGAAAATCGAGGAGTATTGGAAGAAGATCTATGAGGAAAAAAAGGATGAGCTGATTCCAAGGCCTCCAATAGTCACGGTCATGGGACACGTTGACCATGGGAAAACGACTCTTCTCGACTACATAAGGAATACGAGGGTTGCGGAGAAAGAGGAGGGAGGGATCACTCAATCGATAGGTGCATATCAAGTAGAGGTGAATGGAAAGAAGATCACGTTCATAGATACGCCGGGACACGAGGTTTTCACGGAGATGAGGGCGAGAGGTGCTCAGGCAACCGATATCGTCATATTGGTCGTGGCGGCAGATGACAGCGTCATGCCTCAGACGGTTGAGGCTTACGACCATGCAAAGTCTGCTGGAGTTCCTGTTGTCGTTGCCATAAACAAGATAGACAAACCGAACGCTAACGTCGAGAAAACAAAGCAGGATCTTGCGAGCAAGCTTGGATTGGTACCGGAAGACTGGGGTGGAGATACGATAATGGTACCTATATCCGCGAAAAAGGGAACAGGTGTTGATGAACTTTTGGAGATGGTCCTCTTAGTCGCGGAGATGCAGGAGATAAAGTGCTATCCAAAACCGCCCGCAAGAGCGGTGATAATAGAATCAAAGCTCGATAAAAACCTCGGTCCAACGGCGAACGTAATCGTCAGAGATGGCGTTCTGAAAGTTGGTGATTATGTGGTAGCGGGTCACACTTTTGGAAGAGTAAGAGCGATGATAGACGACAAGGGAAAGAGGATAAAAGAGGCCGAACCATCAAGACCCGTGATGGTCTTGGGGTTTGAAGAAGTTCCGGATCCCCACTCCATGCTTTACGTTGTTGAGAGCAGAGAAGTCGCGGAAAAGCTTGCAAAAAGTCAGAAGGAAAAGCTCAGAGCTCAAAAGTTATCGAAGGTTAGACACATAAGACTCGAGGATCTGTTCAAAGCACTTGAAGAGAAAGAGAACAAAGTGCTGAATCTCGTGATAAAGGCTGATACACAGGGATCTGTGGCTGCTTTGAGAAACGCGATCGGAAAGCTCAAAGCCAAGGAAATAGATGTGAACATAGTCCACGCTGGTGTTGGAGCGGTCACGGCGTCTGACGTCATGCTGGCTGCAGCAACGGACGCGGTCATACTGGGATTCAGGGTGAAAGCGGATTCAAAAGCGAGGAAACAGGCTGAAATAGAGGGAGTTCAGCTCAAGCTTTACTCGGTCATATACAAACTCATTGAAGACCTAAAGAAAGCCCTTGAGGGAATGTTGGAACCCGAAGAAGTGGAGGAGTACACGGGAAAGGGTGAGATAAAGAAAGTGTTCAAGATCGGAAAGGTTGGAAAGGTTGCAGGGGTGCAGCTCACTGAAGGGTTTGTGGAAAAAAGAGGCTTTGTCAGGCTGTACAGAGAAGGGAAAATGATCTTTGAGGGAAAGATAGAATCTTTAAAGCACTACAAAGAAGACGTGAGCAGGATGGAAGCCCCTCAGGAGTGTGGGATAAAACTCGAAGGCTTTGACGATATAAAAGAAGGTGACGAGCTTGACTTTTACATAATAAAGAAAGTTCCGAAAAAACTCACGTTCGTTTCGGAGGAAAAAGGAAATGAATCTTGAGGAGGTAGCAAAAAGATCGGGAGAGCTTCTTCTGGGATTTAAAGGAAAACTCAAAAAGGTCGAGGAGAAATCCTCATCTTCTGATCTTGTGAGCGAAGCGGATTACGAATCTCAGAAGTTGATAGAAAAGCTTCTCAGAGAAAACTATCCAGGATACGAAGTTGTCGGGGAAGAGAGCTATTCCAAAAAAGATCTTAGAAATGGGAAGATATTCTTAGTGGATCCGCTTGACGGATCCCTGAACTACGTAAGCGGCCTTCCATTTTATTCGGTATCGATAGCTAGAATGGTAGATGGAGAGGTAGTAGAGGGAGTCGTCTACCTCCCAGAAACAGATGAGATGTTTCACTCTGTGAAAGGAGAAGGGAGCTATTTGAACGGAGAGAAACTGGAAAGCGGTGATAAAGAATTCGAGAAAAGCCTCATAGTCACCGGCTGGCCGTACGACCACGATGGCACTCTTTGGACTTACAAAGCGATAGAGGTTGTAAACGAAAAGGTCAGGGAGATAAGAATCTTGGGGAGCTGCGCGGCAGAACTTTCGTACTTGGCTGCCGGAAGGATAGATGGATACTTTGAAATAGGACTCGGTCCTTGGGATCTGGCGGCCGGATACCTGATAGCCACTGAGGCCGGAGCTGTCGTGAGCTCCATATCGAGAGACGGATTCAACCTTGAGCTTGGAGAGGTTGTCGCTGGAAAGCCATCTGTGTTTGAAGACCTCCTGAAAGTAGTGAGAAACGTGAAATGAGAGAGGATATATTCAAGGTTTTGGAAAAAAGGATAGAAGATCTCGACCTTGACAGGCCGAACGGAAGGGTTAAGAGAGTCGTCGGTTTGACGATAGAATCGGCGGGGCCAGACGCATCTCTTGGAGAGCTTTGCAAGATATTCACAGAAAAGAAGAGGATCCTTGCGGAAGTTGTGGGGTTTCAAGATGAAAACGTTCTTTTGATGCCTCTTGAGGATGCGACAGGTCTAAAGCCGGGTTGTGAAGTCGTAGGAACGGGAAGGATCTTAGATGTTGGGGTTTCAAAGAAATTAACGGGAAGGGTTCTCGATGGTCTTGGAAGGCCGATCGATGGAAAGCCGTTCATACCCGACGAAAGATACCCGATATCCAACGAATCCCCACATCCCCTCAAGAGGAAAAGGATAACAGAGCCTCTTCCGGTCGGAGTCAGATCGATAGATGGATTCATAACGCTTGGAAAAGGACAGAGAATAGGGATATTCGCGGGAAGCGGCGTTGGGAAAAGCACTCTTCTTGGGATGATAGCTAGAAATACGTACGCTGATATAAACGTCATAGCACTCATAGGAGAACGCGGGAGAGAAGTCAGGGAATTCATAGAAAGAGATCTTGGGGAAAAGGGATTGAAAAGGTCCGTCGTTGTGGTATCCACATCGGATCAGCCCGCTCTTGTCAGGGTGAAATCGCTCTTAACGGCGACGGCGATAGCGGAGTACTTTCGAGATATGGGACACGATGTGATGCTCATGGTCGATTCATTAACTAGGTGGGCGATGGCTCAGAGGGAAATTGGCCTCTCTGTTGGAGAACCCCCAACGACACGTGGATACACACCGAGTGTTTTCGCCGGACTTCCGAAAATATTGGAGAGAGCAGGAAATTCCGATAAGGGAAGCATCACCGCGATATACACAGTCCTCGTCGAGGCGGACGATTTCAACGATCCGATATCAGATACCGTTAGGTCCATAGTCGATGGTCACATAATCCTTTCAAGAAGCTTGGCTGAATCGAACCACTACCCGCCCGTTGATGTCCTTATGAGCATAAGCAGATTGATGAAAGAAGTAGTGAGCGAAGAGCATCAGAGGGCTGCAGCAAAATTGCGAGACCTCATGGCCACGTACAGGAATGCGAAGGACTTGATAGATGTTGGAGCTTACAGAAAAGGATCAAACCCAAAAATAGACACCGCCATAGAGATGATCAATGAGATAAACTCGTTTTTGCGTCAGGGGATATTTGAGAAAGCGCCGTTTGAGAAAACTGTCTCTCGTCTGCTGGAGATGGCATCGAAGGTGATCTAAAAAAAGCCCCCTCGCGTGAGGGGGCTTTTTCACTTCAAGCTGGATCAGAAGCTCGCACTGTAGCTGAGAGTGGCGTTCCAGTTGTTTGAAGAATCGTAATAAGCTCCAGCGGTGAGCCCACTCTCAACTGTGTAAGAAGCGGAAACATTCCATGTGTATGCCATCGTGTTATCAGTCTTGAAGGTTGCAGATATGCTGAGAGCGTTGGTTGGTGTTACAGAAGCCTTCACACAGGCGTTCCAGGTGTTCGGGGCGCTCACGACATCAGCCATGTTGAACTTCGTTGTCACGTTGGCCATGCCAATAGTAAGACCAAGCTGAGCTTTCAAAGAGGCGGAGAACGCTTTCGCAGCGAGATCGTATTCCGGAACGGTCTCAAGGGTGACGGAAACATTTCCAAACGTCGGAGAAACCGTTATATCAGCTTTGGCAAATTGACCGAACCAGTTGCTTCCGTCATCGTAGGCGAATTCCGGCTTAACTGTTACGATACCGAAGGTCTTGGAATAGTTTGCATCAAGGGCCCAATTGCTCGTCTCCTGTTTGTAAGCAAAGGAAAGAGCAAAATTCTCAAGCGCGCCAGATCCCGTGAAGTCTGCAAAAGCAGCAGCGTATCCAGCACCAGATTTCATGTAATAAGCGGCTCCAGCGGAAAGACTTCCAATCCCGAGATTCTGATTGAAGAGAGCCGCAACGCCATCGTCAAAGAACGTGCTCGTAGCAGAAGTTTCATCATTGACCTGATCTATGTAGACGAGCTCAAGGTTTGATAGCTTCTGAAGCTTCATCTCGAGGTAATCTCCACTGAAAGCAATATCTCTCCCAGCGTTTGGATCGAATATAGCACTCGTGAAGTCGTATGCAGAAGTCACATACTTGAGATATAGCAGATTCCCGTTGAATTCAGCACTTGAAAGATTGATCTTTCCTCCAGCGAACGACCAGGAAAGTGCAAGAGTAACGTTGCTGGCCTTTTCTGTGCTACCCGTTGGCCCCCAGGAAAGGGACGTGACCGTCGTATCGAAAGCTCCAAAGACATCTATTCCCGCGGAAGTCACTTTGGCCGTTACTGTGTACTTTCCTGTCCACGAAGCCGTGGCGTTTGCAGTACCTGCAAGAGCAAAAATTCCAAAGACAGCGATAAGAACACCCACCAACAGTTTACGCATGCCTCTCAACCTCCCACTTAGAAGATTTTAAGAATTATACTCCAAAACCACTTCTTTTCAAGAGGAGATCACTTAACAGCTGCATAAATCCCAACGGCCAACCCAGCTGCTCCCAATACGAGCGCGAGTATTGAAAGCGTGTTCACACTCTCGATCTTCTTGGAATTCCCTTCAACCTTCTTAGAGAGATCGCTTATATCCTTTGAATTCTTATCCACATTTTCCAAGCTTTTGTTGATAGATCTTATGTTCTGGTAGAGCTTCGCATATCCCTTTCTCAAAGAGCTGAGGTTCTGTTTCATCAAGGCGATGTTGCTTATGGTCTCGAGCTTGTATTCCTCAAGCTTTTCAACTTTATTTTTCAAGCTGCTCACATCTGACTGAAGAGCTGGAATAGCTTTGGAATTCTTCGAGGAGTTGAACTCGACGAGCGAAAGCCTTTCTATCAACTTCGAAGTTCTCTTCTTAAGCATGAGTATATCTTTGTCATATCCGTTGAGCTTTTTCTCAACATTACCTATTCTATTACTGAGAGCCATAGACATGTTGATCATCGAATCCTTGAACGAGTTTAGATCAGAAGAAGTGGTGCCAATCTCGCTGCTAAGAAGGGAAAATTTCTTCGAGAGCATGTCTACTTGATACTTAAGGGCTTTATCGAGGTTCGATACCTTCTTCGAAGTGTTTCCAACTTCCGTGGTGAGAGACATTATGGAATCTGCGAGTGTGCTTATCTGGCCTTTTATTGATGTGAACTTTCCGTTGAAATCGTTTATCGCTTTTGAATTTGCAGAAACCTTGGCTTTTAAAGCTTCGAGATCCTTCTTAGAAGCGGCGCTTGATTCGAGATCACTCTTGAGAGCAAGGAATGCGTCTCTGATCGTATCAAGTTGGTTGTTTATGGAGTCAAGCTGGTCGTAGAAGTAGGATATGGAGTCATCAAAAGATCCAACCTTGCTCTGAAGGCTATTCACCGTTTTCCTCGTGTTCGCGAGCTCCTCGGTGAGAGACGAAGTCACACCAGAAACGAGCATTTTCATGCTGGAAAGGTCGTTCTTGAGCTTGGCCACATCATCTTTGACTGGTTTTATCTGGGACATTAGGTAATCGTAAAGCCTTCCCCCAAGAACCGCGAGTTCATACCTTGAAACGAGCTTCTTACCTCTGAAAGTTCCATCTGGATATCCTGTGACTATGCCCACTTTTGCGAGTTTTTCTACGTACGGATACGCCCAGTGATTCTTCGGTACGTCTTTCAACTGAACCGCAAACGCTGCCACTACCAAAACCGCTAAGAGCATCACCACTACCTTCTTCATATTCATACCTCCCCCCTTCATGGAGTTTTCACCAAGCTGGATTATATCATCCGAATTCTTTCATTCGCAAGTTTTTCGAGCATTATCACTTCTTCATGGAATAGAAAGCTTCAAGCCCTGGGTAAACGGCGCTATCTCCAAGCTCCTCTTCTATTCTGAGAAGTCTGTTGTACTTCGCTATCCTCTCACTTCTCGAGAGAGAGCCTGTCTTTATCATTCCGGTGTTAGCCGCAACGGCCAAGTCCGCTATGAACGTATCTTCCGTTTCACCAGATCTGTGAGATATCACACAAGTCATGTGATTCTTCTTGGAGAACTCTATGGCCCCAAGGGTTTCCGTAACGCTTCCAATCTGGTTGAGTTTTATCAGGACGGAGTTAGTCGCGTTCAGTTCGACACCTTTGGCTATCCTTTCTATGTTCGTGACGAATATATCATCTCCGATTATCTGAACCTTGTCTCCAACGACCTTGTGGAACTTCACAAAAGCATCCCAGTCCTCCTCGTCGAATGGATCCTCAACGGATATTATCGGGTACTTCTCTATCAGATCCTTGTAGTAATCTATGAGCTCATCGGCGTTCATCATTTTCCCATCAACATCGTACTTTCCATCCTTGTAGAAGGAAGAAGCCGCACTGTCAAAAGCCACGAAAACGTCCTTTCCCGGTTCATAACCAGCTTTCTCTATAGCTTCCACCAGTATCTTTATGGCATCTTCGTTGCTCTCAAGGTTTGGAGCGAATCCTCCTTCATCTCCTACGGACGTTACGAATCCCCTCTCGTGGAGTATCTTTTTCAACGTGTGGAAAATCTCCGCTCCATATCTCAGAGCTTCCCTGAAAGACGGTGCCCCAGCCGGGACTATCATGAACTCTTGAATGTCCAAGTTGTTATCCGCGTGTTTTCCACCGTTTATGACGTTCATGAAGGGAACAGGAAGAACTCTCGCACTCGTTCCTCCAAGATATCTGTAAAGAGGAATGTCCAGGTAATTCGCGGCGGCTCTCGCGACAGCCATCGACACCGCAAGAATTGCATTGGCACCAAG
>JALVXE010000135.1 GCA_027038385.1 Thermotogaceae bacterium | reverse complement strand
TTATCACCTTTGACGATGCGAATGAGTAGGTTTTCTTTGGAAAAAGCTTCAAAATTGCCGATGAAATGTCCAAAAGGGGTGGATAGATGCAATCCACACCTCCGAATATGTCGGAGAATTGGGATGTCGTGATTTTTATCTGAGATTCGGCGTGGCTTTCAAGCCCGCTATCTACAAGAAGACCCAAAGCTGGCGAGTAGATAGGAATAGCTGCAATTTTTACGTAGTTTGAAGACATCAAAGCGATGAGCTTTCCTGTTACAGATGAAGCTATTATCCTCCAAGACCTATCCGGATCGTCCTTTGGAAATCCAGATGGGAGCCAGGTCTTTTTCCATATGCCGTTTGGAATCTCTCCTTTGGAGACATCACTTATTTGATTCAGAAAAGACGGTGATATCGCCACGACTACTCTGCCATTTAACGTGTTAAGGATCTGGTAGAAGTCAGAAAGGAGCTTGAAGAAATCCGGATCTAGAAACTTTCCATCGATTTCTGAGAGAGGATAATGATACTTCAAAACGAGAACAACACGGAGCGGTGGTAAGGACAGATCTCCGCTCCGTGAGGACTTCAACGCATAATTCCAGTCTATGGAAAAAACAAGGGCGTATAGAAGAACTAAAGCAAGAGCGAGTTTTCTCACAACCTGTTGATCACCTCTGATATTATCTTTGCCATGGCCTCACCGGCCTTTTCGGCGTTCTCGAGAACTTCCTCCGCGGTCAGTGGTTTGAGGTTATCCGGATCACCTTTATCCGTTATCGCGGAGAATCCGAGAACCTTCATTCCTCCATGGTTTGCCACGATAACTTCCGGTACTGTGGACATTCCAACCGCATCAGCTCCGATCCTTCTGAGCATTCTGTATTCCGCAGCAGTTTCAAAATTTGGTCCTTGAACAGCGACATAAACCCCTTCGTATATCTTTATTCCCTTCTCCTTTGCTATATCAACAGCGAGTCTTCTCAAATTCCTATCGTAGGCGTTGGACATATCTGGAAACCTTGGTCCCCACTCATCGACGTTTGGCCCTATGAGCGGGTTATCTCCCATGAGGTTTATGTGATCGGTTATTATCATGGGATATCCAACCTCGAAATCTGGATTCACTCCACCGGCAGCGTTCGTGACCACAAGGATCTCCACGCCTATCAACTGAAAAACCCTTATCGGGAATGTGACATCGAGCATGGAGTAACCTTCGTAGTAGTGGAACCTACCATTCATCAAGACCACCGACTTATCGTGAATCTTTCCAAATATCAGTTCTCCCTTGTGACCAGGAGCTGTTGAGACGGGGAAGTTTGGGATTTCTGGGTATGGTATGGTTTTCTTGTCCTGAACTTCTTCCGATATTCCACTGAGTCCCGATCCCAAGACGACCGCTATCTTTGGACTTTCACTTATCTCTTTTGTTATATAGCTTGCAGCCTCGTTTACCTTCTCGACGTATTCTCTAATATCCACCCTGATCCCTCCTCATGACGAGTTTTCATTGCATTTTAATTATGGCATACAGACTCGGTGAAAATCAAATGAAAATACATGATAATCCATATTATTGACGTATCTTCCAATTGCAAGATGTTAAGCAATCATTGACAAGTGGTTATCTCTTTGGACACGCTCAGATCCAATTAATACATGGAAAGAATCACGACAATGTGATCTCTAGTGCGTATGCATCGCTGCAAAAAGGAATCTGCTACCGTGCTTCAAGAGCTTTCAACACTTCTTTGGCTGCTATTTCATCGAGCTTGGTGTGGAATTTCACCACACCGTTTATCAGATCCATGAAAAGTACTTCCTTCTCTATCAACTCCTTCACTTTATCTAGCGCTTCGTCATCTTCATACAGGTTCTCTCCTTTGGCTACTCTTTTTAATATCTCTTTGAGATCTTTTCTCTTTCTCGTAGATTCCACTATCCTTGATTTCGTCTGCAGATACAACCTGTGCACTGAATCTTTGATATCTCCATTTGACAGAATCCTTTCCATCATCCAAGGAGTCCCACCGATGTTATCGACTATGTATTTTGCACCACTCTCGCTTAAACCTTCTGAGATCAGTATCTC
>JALVXE010000134.1:1423-2083 GCA_027038385.1 Thermotogaceae bacterium | reverse complement strand
GATACATTGAATATGGTCATCACACTGAAGAACTATACACGCTCCTCCCACTTATGATCCAAGGTCTTTGACAACCAAATATTCACCAACAGAAGATTTCAACACCACATCAAAACTCTTCTTCAGACGCCACCCGGCGTCTGGTTTTGCCTTATTCAAAACTAATTCACGGAGGTGATTTTCATGAGAGAGGAACTCAAGATGGTGGAAGTTCCTATGAACTTTCTCACTGTGACAGATCAGGTTTACGGGACAGCTTTTGTTGGGGAAATAGTCAAAGCATTAAAGGAATTTCTCGCAGACGAAGAACTTGAAGAAGTCATAGAGGAGCTTCAAAGATCACTCGAAAAAGAGGCGAAGGAGAGAAAAGAGGTGGTCGTATGAGCTTTGAGGAGCACGTGGCGGTGGCTTTCTACAAGATACCCAAAGCACGCCAGTTTATCAGATCTATCGTGAGAGGAGGTGATGAGAATGCCGAAGTTCCGGACAGTAACTATGAAAGACTTCCCGTTGGCGAAGCTGGTCTTGGAGAACACAGAAAGCATAGCGAGCGGAGGGCAGATAGAAATCCTGCTCTCGAAGTTCAATAGGTGGGAGGAGATCGAAGATGAGCTCAAAGAAAAGCTTAGACGCTGGATGGCTGCTGCTTCTGATGAATAT